>VGTM01000031.1 GCA_016874685.1 Methanobacteriota archaeon | reverse complement strand
TAATTATTTGCTGTATTGCAAGTTCCTGACCTCCAATTCGGTCTCCACCAACAGCAATAGCCATTCCCACTTTATACCTCAAAAAATCGTAGTTTTCTGCCCCCATAGCCCGGGTTCTGTCCATAAAAGCCTTTAGCTGGGCACTCACGCCTCCATTATATATGGGGGTAGCCATTATTATTCCTTCAGCGTCTTTGATAAGGGGGTAAACCTCATACATATCGTCTTTTACTACACACTCTTTGTTTTTAAGGCAGTAATCACAATGACGACATGGACTGATATTTTTACCCCTAACAGTGAAAAATTCTGTTTCAAAGCCAGCATCTTCCAACATAATTAGGGTTTCTCTTAGAACATAATCAGTTGCTTGTTTTCTAGGACTTCCACAAATTCCCACTATCATATTATTCCTCCCAATCCAATGTTATGGTTTGTAGTGATATAAGATTTCTCGAACCATGAAGAATTGATTCTAATATTTATTTATCTAGTTTGATTAATTATGTTGTTGGAAGAATAAAGTTTTTAAAAACTTAAATATACATCTAATCTAATTTAAAAAAAATATTAAATTTGTTATTTATCATAAAAAATAAAAAAAACATTTTTAGAACATGAAAATTCATTTCATGCTCTATTGTAAAACTGTTTAAATCGCTTCATCTTCATCAAGTGCAAGTCTCATGGTATCTGGGTCTGGAGGCAGGTATTCCAGGAAATCTTCAGCTGCACGTCTTACATCTCTTGATCCTATGATGTACCTTCCTACAACGATAATATCTGCACCACTTTTTAGTGCCTTCTCCACCTTTGTAGGTGTTATTCCACCGGCAACTGCTACAAGTTTTCTTGGGCCTAAGATTTCCTCTTTTATTTGTTTTATGTTACCCCATTCGTTGGCTTCTCCGATTTCTTCTCCTCTTTCAGCTCTTAGTGTTTCTAGATCAACGTTCCTATGCAGTAGGACAATATCAGGTTGAAATTCCAACTCTGATAATTTCTCCACAAAGTTATTCACATTCATCATATCGAGTATTGAGTATATTCCCTGTTTCATTGCCTCGTGAACTGCTTTTTCAATGGATTCCACTGTTCCAAGTCCTGAAATGGCAACAGCATCTGCAGTAGCATCTGCAGCCATTTTAACTTCTATTCTTCCCACATCCAGGGTTTTAAGATCTGCGATTATGAAGGCGTCCTCTCTAAGTTTCCTGATTTCTGCAACTATTCCAACACCGAATTTTTTGACAAGTGGAGTTCCTGCCTCAAGCAATATTCTTTCTCTGTTAGGCAGATTGTTAACCACCCGCTTCATCTCATCAATCTTGTCCAGATCAAGAGCTACCTGCAGATATGGGGGGTTCCACAATCTTATAACTCTGAAACCCATTATAGGGTGCATGCCACGATCTTTTTCAGCTAAAATTTTATCAATTGTTGGATAACCATCCATGGCTCTTCTTATAGCCAATTTTGTCGCCCCATAGTTGTATTGATATATCTTACGGTAATCTTCTGCTTCAGGGTGTATAAAGACGCTTGCAATTATTACAAGGTCATCAGCTTTATCTTTGGGAATAATTCCCTCCTGAACTGCATCAGCTACTGCCCTTCCAACTGCAGTTTGGGCCGGACCAAAGATCTTCTCAGCATCTGCCAGATCCCCCACAGTAACTTTTGGTACAATCACCGTCGCAGGTTTGGTAATTAGATTTGGTCTTATAACCGAAAGAAGCGGGGTGTGACCAATTGAAAGCTGTGTTAAAGTATTTACAAAGGTTGCTCCGACATGCCCGTCTTTATCTCCAATTACCAAATCAACATGGGCTATTTCATCTCCATTTCCTACCAAGGCTTCCCCTATCCAGTACATAATATTTCCTCCAATATAAGTTGCAATAATAGTTAGATCAATTCAATATAAATAAATAGCCCTCCCACATTCCAATAAACGGCTTTAATTTAAAATATACTTAAACCTCTACCTTAAAAAGATGGAAATATCCGGGTTAAATAACTCATAAAACCTTTTATTTTTATTTTTTTGACGAAGTCTTGATTTTAAACTGGGAAATTGGTATTAAAAAACTTTATACTGTATTTAAGCTGTTAAGGGGCGTGATTACGAAATATACTATGAAAAAATTTATAAAAAATTTTTAACAACGAAAAAAAGCAAATGAAATAAATAATAGAATAATAAAAAAATAAAAAAATTTTTTTATAGATTAAACATAAGTTTTTGAAATTTTAAACCTTTCTTTCACTGAATTTCTCTTGATGTCGGTTTATATAGTTGAGTTTTTTTGGCAGCGATTAGGTTTAAGTTTGTGTACTGGAATTATTACCGCCAGTAGTATGGTTTGTCTTGTTTGTAGTGTTCTTTTTGACAGTTGGATTCCTATGTGTACTTCCTGTATCATTTGGTGAATCATTGTTGTAGACGGTTCCATTAGATGAACTATTATCTGCAAAACTTAATTGGGAGGTCCGGTTCTGTTCTGAAGACATATACATGCCAAGAACTATACCTCCTAATAAAATCGCTACAAAACTCAATGACAGTAATAAAGCAGATCCTTTATCCATTTTTTTCACCTTTTATAAATTTATGGGGTAGCGTTTATAATCGCCACTTATTAATGTTTGTTATGGGTAATTGATATTTATATATTTATAGATATCTTATTCTAAAAAAGATTCAACTTTTTATTTTTGTAAAATGGTCTAGAAATTGTTTTGTCCCTTATTTAATTTCGTTAAAACACTTTATTGTATGTATGGGGAATTTTTTATTTGGCATTTCGGTATATGTTTAGGGAATACTATTTAATGAAAGTAATATGGATTCTAAATTCTCCCAAAAATAAAAAAAGAGGTGATTAATCCTCTAGAGTTCCTTCAAGGTAGTCGTTGTATCCTTGAAGATCCAGAAGTCCATGCCCTGAAAAATTAATCACTATTGTTTTCTCTTCATTGTTCCGCTTACATTCTAAAGCTTCGTCTATTACAACTTTAATGGCATGAGAAGTTTCTGGAGCTGGAATTACACCTTCTACATTTGCAAATATGGTTCCACACTTGAATACATCTGTCTGTGAAACTGCACGTCCTTCAATAATTCCTTCATGCACTAAGAGCGAAATCAGGGGAGCCATTCCATGGTACCTTAAACCTCCGGCATGTAGTGATGGAGGAATGAAATCATGACCCAATGTGTACATTTTATCCAGGGGAGTTAATCCTGCTGTGTCACCAAAATCATACCTGTACTCTCCTTGGGTTAGTGAGGGGCATGAGCTGGGCTCTGCTGCAATGAACTTGCAGTCTATATCTCCGTCGATATGGTCCTTTATGAATGGAAGCACTGCTCCACCAAAGTTGCTTCCACCACCAACACATCCAACCATCACATCAGGGGTTTTGTCGATTTTCTCAAGCTGTTTTTTGGTTTCAAGTCCAATAACGGTTTGATGCAGAAGCACGGGACTTAGAACGCTCCCCAGCGAATAATAAACCTTTTCATCATTTAAAGCATCTTCAATAGCCTCAGATATGGCTATTCCCAGAGATCCAGGATGATTAAGATCTTTTTTGAGCATCTCCCTTCCGAATTCTGTTCTATCACTTGGTGAGGGTATAACTTCGGAATTGTAGATTTGCATTATGGTCTTACGGTATGGCTTCTGTTGGAAAGACACTCTAACCATATAAACTCTGCAGTCCAAACCTACTAGGGAACAGGCTAATGCTAGGGCTGAACCCCACTGTCCTGCGCCGGTCTCTGTAGTGAGCATTTCAGCACCATCCTTTTTGGCTAAGTAAGCCTGTGCTATAGCTGTGTTAAGTTTGTGACTTCCAGTGGGGGAAAAATCCTCACGTTTGTAAAATATCTTTGCTGGAGTGTCCAAGTAGTTTTCTAGGCCTTTAGCCCGGAATAGTGGGCTGGGCCGCCCTATCTTATCATAAACTTCTCTTACTTCCTTTGGAATTCCTATCCATCTCTCCTGTGACATCGCCTGTTCTAAGAATCCAGTAGAGAATATTTTAGGTAAATTCGCCAACTGCTGACCTTCTTCTGTTTGAGTGGTCATAGGAAGCTCCATTGGTAAATCTGGAACTATGTTGTACCATTTTTTCGGTATATCCTTTGAAGGTAGGGTAACTTTGTACATAAAATCACCAATAATCCTTTATATTTCAGGGATACGGATGTTTTAGAGCCTAAAACCATATAAACATCCTCATCCTTTCGTATGTGTTTGCCAAAATAATAATTTGACATTAATCATATACAATATAGTCTATTTAAATCTTTGTCGTACATATATGTACATTAAGCTCGAGATTAAGAGATTATTAAGATTAATACTCATAGATTATTGTTCATTAATCTATCTCTTTATTAATAACATGAAGTCAAAAAAGTCTATCATGAAGATTTTGGCAGTTGACGTAGGTGTTGGTACACAGGACATAATGCTCTTCGATTCAGACCAATCAGTGGAAAATTCGACCAAGTTTGTCGTACCTTCGCCAACTAGGATGTTTGCAAATCAAATAAGAAAATCTAAGGATAATTTGTTTATAAAAGGTGAAACCATGGGTGGAGGTCCTATAAATAGGGCTATTAAAAATCATCTTCAAGAAGGATATAAAGTGGTAATGACCGAGCATTCTGCCAGAACAATAAGGGATGATTTAAATTTTGTAAAATCCTTAGGTATCAAAATTGTTTCTGATGATGAAAAAGATGAAAATTATCAAAATTTCACAGAAATTGAGCTGAAAGATGTGGATTTAAATGCTATAGAAAATGTTTTATCTAATTTCGATTTAAAACCCGAATTTGATTTTATAGGAGCTGCAGTTCAAGATCATGGGTTCGAGGAGAAAATAGGAGATAGAAACTTTAGATTCATGAAAATAAAGGAAATACTGAATATTCCCAGAAAACCTGAAGAATTTGCATACTTCAATAAGGCTCCAAATTATTTTACAAGGATGAACGGGGTATTAAGAACACTTAAAAATTATAGAACTACGGTTATGGATTCAAAGTTTGCTGCAATCTGTGGAACAACCTGTGATGATGAAACAAATAACTTTGAAAGATTTATAGCTATAGATGTTGGAAATGGGCATACTCTTGCAGCAGCTTTTGATAATGGAAAAATATTTGGTTTGTTCGAACACCACACTCATAGTTTGACACCAGATAAAATATATTTATTCATAAAAAAACTAGTAGATGGAACTTTGACCCATGAAGAGATACATGAGGATGGAGGGCATGGGGCATGGGTTCTAGAACCCATTGATGAGTTCGAATCTGTAGTTGCAACCGGTCCAAGAAGAAAAATTCTCCAAAAAACAGATTTAAATGTACATTACGCTGCTCCAGCAGGCGATGTGATGATGACCGGGCCGGTTGGTCTTATAAAGGCCATTAAATCAAATATGGATAAAAATAGATAAAGAGTATCATGATGAACTAAAAAAGATGATAAAATGATAATAGACCCTCATATACACAGTATATATTCAGGAGATGCAACTGGAACTCCTAGAGGCATAATTAAAAGATCAAGGAAGATTGGTTTAGATGCCATTGCTATAGCAGATCATAACACCACCAAGGGATTGACAGTTGCCCTAAAGGAGTCAAAAGGATTTAATGATTTTATAATAATTCCTGCAATTGAGATAAGCACCAAAAAGGGGCATTTGGTTGTTCTGGGAGTAACTGAAGACATAAAACCTGGTTTATCTCCAGAAGAGACGATTGAAATTATTAGAAATCAGGGAGGAATAGCCATTGCTCCTCATCCGTTTGTAAGATACCGGGAAGGCTTGTGTGATAATGTTTTAACTCTGGATGTGGATGCTATCGAGACTTTAAATTCCAGATACATTTTCGGTTACTCAAACTGGCGAGCAAAAAAGCTTGCAGCCAAAAGAAACCTTCCAGAAATTGGGTGTAGTGATGCACATTTTATAGGGGCTATTGGGAGCTGTGTTACAAAAGTTGAAGCAGATTTTTCAGTTGAGAGTATTCTGGAAGGTATATTGAAAGGTGAAACTAATGTTTTTGGTGATAGAACTCCTCTTCCATTAATATTGAAGGAAGTTATTAATAAAAAGATTAAAAGGGCTTTTGATTAAAATAAGGTTTTATTTTGATATGGATTTTGTATATATTTTCGATAGCTAAAATTACGTCTTTTTTTTAAAATAATCTTTATAAAATGAGGTCATCCCAAAAGTATATTGGGCGGGGTAATATTTGAATTTATGTAATTTAAAGAGGTTGATGATGAGCTTTAGAGAGTTTTGGGATGACTTCAATGTATAAAATGTTTTAGTATAAATTTATAGACTTAGAAACCTCAAAATAAGGTCAATATTTGAGTCATTATTTGATATAACAAAAAGTATTAGATATGATATTATATGAAAATTACTGGATATGAAGATTATTCTTTAAGTTTAAGAGATTTTATAAATATCTTGACAATAAATATGAACCATGATCAATGAATTCATAGAGGAAAACTTCTTCTACCTGCACCCTGGCTATACCCTGCTTAATACTATCGTGTTCGGGATAATACTGGGAATTTCTGTTATCATAATCTTAAAAATGTTTAGATTTATCAAAAAAGATCCAGAAGATCTATTAATCCCGATAATCCCCTTTATTTTCTTTGGATCAAGTGCAAGAGCCCTTGTTGATAATGGAATTTATCCCTTGACCCACATCTTCGTCACCCCAGGAATCTATATTTTGACGGGCTTTATAACAATTGTAACTCTTCTTTCATCGGTTTATATCGAAAAAAAGGTTGAATGGGATTATAAGTATATTTTAACTGTAGTTGGTAGTATATTGTGCATACCAAACCTTTTGAACATAAATCATCTGAATTTGATTGTCTTTTTCCAAGTTATTGGAATTTGGATATTAATATCTTCGATTTTCATAGTTTTAAGGAATAAGTGGAGTATTTTAAAGAATAAATTCAATTTAAGTGTGCTTATGGCTCATTTATTAGATGCATCATCTACTTTCGTAGCAGTTGATTTTTATGGCTACGGAGAACAACATGTTCTTCCAAATGCACTTACAAATTTCCTAAACACGGCGTTTGTCATGTTTCCTCTAAAAATTGTGGTTATTCTTTCGGTCCTTTATATAATAGACACATACATTGAGGATAGCACCATAAAAAATACTTTAAAGCTAGCTATTTTCATTTTGGGACTTGCACCGGCGTTGCGTAACTTACTAAGCCTAAGCATGGGCATTTGATTTAGGTGCTTATTTATCAATATTTTTTTATGGATGTTTTTATTAAAATTTAAACCACAGCCAAACCAAAAAGACGAGGTTTTTCAATGTATATAGAAAAAATAAAAGAGTCTATAAATCTACCTGAAACTGTGATAATATTTGATACAACTCTAAGAGACGGTGAACAGACACCCGGAGTTGCAATAACAGTAGATGAGAAGATAAGAATTGCCAAAAGACTTGATGAACTTGGTGTAGATACAATAGAAGTTGGATTCCCGGCTGCATCTGGAGGAGAGATGGAAGCGGCCCGAAAAATCTCAGAAATTGGGCTGAAAGCCCAGATATGTGGTTTGGCCAGGGTCATAAAAGCCGATATAGATGCAGCAGTGAAATGTGATGTTGATTACATCCATACCTTTGTTGGAACTTCTCCACTGCATCGGAAATTCAAGCTCAAAATGGGTAAAGAAGAGATTTTAAATAAGGCAGTGGAAGCAGTGGAATATATTAAAGATCATGGTATTGTGGCAGAATTTTCTGCAGAAGATGCCACTAGAACCGAATTTGATTATTTAAAGGAGATTTATATAGCTGTTGAAGATGCAGGAGCAGATTGCATAAATGTTCCAGATACAGTGGGAGTTATGATACCCACTTCAATGAAGTGGCTGGTGCGTGAACTTAAAAAACATTTAAACATTCCCATAAGTGTTCACTGCCATGACGATTTTGGTTTGGCAGTTGCAAACTCCCTTGCTTCTGTTGAGGCTGGCGCTGAACAAATTCACGCCACTATCAATGGATTAGGTGAAAGAGCAGGAAACGCGTCATTAGAAGAAGTTGTAATGGCATTAATCACCAGTTATGGTATTAAAATGAATATAAATACAGTACTTCTTTTCAATATATCAGAATTCGTCTCCAGAATCACAGGAATTAAAATGCCCCCAAACAAAGCTATTGTGGGTGAGAATGCCTTTGCACATGAGGCAGGGATACATGTACACGGAGTTCTTGAGAAAGCGGAAACTTATGAGCCTATAACTCCAGAAATGGTGGGCCACACCAGAAGAATCGTTTTAGGTAAACATACGGGTGCTAAGGCTATTAAATCCAAGCTTAATGAATATGGAATAGAAACGAATGAAGAACAGTTTGGCGAGATATTCCATCAAATAAAAAATCTTGGTGATAAAGGAAAAAAAGTTACAGGCGCTGATTTGAAGGCTATAGCCGAAAGTGTACTTGGAAAAGCAAAAAAAGAGATAGTAAAGCTTGAAGAATTCTCGGTGATGACTGGAAATCACGTAATGCCCACGGCTACAGTAAAACTTAACATAGACGGCGTGATAAAAACAGCCTCAAAAACGGGAGTCGGACCAGTAGATGCTGCTATAAATGCAATACAGAGTGCGGTAGGTGTAACAGCAGATATAGAACTTAAAGAATATCATATAGAGGCTATAACTGGAGGTACTAATGCTCTTGCCGAGGTTTTTGTGATAATGGGTGATAAAAATGGAAATCGGGCAACAGGGAGGTCTACAAGGGAAGATATTGTCATGGCAAGTGTAGAAGCTGTTTTAGATGCTATAAACAAGATATTAATTTTGAGATAATGTCTAAAATATGCATTTAATAAAAAATTTGATAAATTTCGATGGAAAGTTAAAGTAAGGCTTTTTAATTAATTGTTCATAATTCAACAGGTCTTAGGATCTTAGAAATTTTATTGAGATTCACAATAGTCGATGTTTAAAGAAAAAGAAGTTATCAGAAATTATAAAGTGATGTAAGATAAGAACTCATAAAAAACATCAAAAGATTAAAAAGCGTTTAGTCAACTTTAAAAGATATAATATTCTTTATAAACATTAAAAAGGCCCATAAGGGTTGGAATTGCTAATATTATGTTGTTTATACCAATATTCCATAATTTACCAAACATATATAATGAAGCTATGAAAAAAATAAACTATCTAAATATCTTCATTTATCAAAATCTTCATAAAAACTTAAGTGGTGTTATTATGTCGGTTGATTTTAGGGGTCAAAAAGAAAAAAATCTAATTGCTTTATTGTTAGTTCTAGGTTTTTCTTGTTTTTTAACCTATTGTTTCCAGTTTATACCTGAAAAAAGCACTTTTTTAGCTAATCAATTTTTTGGACCGATTATTTTAGTTTCTCTTTGGCATAGAAGGAGAATATGGTTAGCTCCTTTTTTTTTAGCAGCTATATTTGTTTTCATCGAAATATTCTCTCAAAGATTTGGTTATTTGTTGCCTGAGGATTATTTTAGATTAATCATGTTCATTTTTATAGTAATAGTAGTTGCTTTTTTAGGAGAAAGAATTGAAAAAGTGAGAATGCTCAATGATTTGAATGAAAAACTAAAAAAACAGACTGAAAGACTTGAAGATGCCAACAATGAGCTTGAAGCATTTGCATATTCAGTGTCTCATGATCTTAGAGTTCCACTTCGAGCAATTGACGGATTTTCCCGGATTTTATTAGAAGATTACGGAGATAAACTCGACGATGAAGGTAAGAGGCTAATCGATATTGTTCGTGATAATACAATGAAGATGGGGCAACTTATTGATGATATTCTTCTCCTATCACGCGCAGGACGCCAGGAGATGAAAATATCTGAAATTGATGTTGAAGCTCTCGCAAACAGCGTATTTGAGGAACTAAAGCATTCAATGGAGGATCGGAATGTGCAATTGGAAATTAAGCCGCTTCCCACCGCTTATGGTGATCGAACACTGCTTCAGCAGGTTTTTAGCAATTTACTTTCCAATTCTGTTAAATTCACAAGAACTAAGGAAAATGCAATAATTGAAGTTGGTGCAGACGGAGTAAAAAATGAGAATGTTTATTATGTTAAAGATAATGGAGTAGGTTTTGATATGAAGTATGTAAATAAGCTTTTTGGATTGTTCCAAAGGCTTCATACCCCAGACGAGTTTGAAGGTACTGGTGTTGGACTTTCTATTGTTCAACGGATAATTAGAAGACATGGTGGAAATGTATGGGGTGAAGGTAAGGTCGATGAAGGCGCAACCATTTATTTTACCTTACCCGGTAAAAAAGAAGATTTAAAGAATCATCTTAGTTAGTTTCATTTATAACATTTATAATATTGTTAGATTAATATGATAAACTGAAGGGGTGATTTAAAATGAGTTTGGATGAAGTTGAAATTCTTCTTGTGGAAGATAATCCAACTGATGCTGAACTTACTATAAGAGCTTTAAGGAAGAATAACTTAGCCAATAAATTAGTGTGGGTTAAAGATGGAGCTGAAGCTTTGGATTTTCTTTTTGCAACTGGGGCTTATTCAGAACGAAACATGGAAGGTCTTCCAAGACTGATACTCCTTGATTTAAGAATGCCCAAAGTAGATGGTTTAGAAGTTCTTCAAAGAATTAAAGCCGACGAACGAACAATGAAGATTCCCGTAGTTGTTCTAACTTCTTCAAAGGAGGATAGGGACATCGTTGAAAGTTACAAGCTAGGAGTGAATAGTTATGTTAGCAAGCCTGTAGAGTTTGATGAGTTCACTGAAGCGGTTTCAACATTGGGTCTTTACTGGATACTTCTTAATAAACCACCTGAGTGAGAGGAACGGTGATATGAACGAAAAAACTAAAATACTGATACTTGAAGATGTTCCATTAGACGCAGAATTGATGGAACATGAACTGTATCGTGAAAAGCTTCAATTTGAGTCTTTACGTGTAGAAACAAGGGAAGATTTCATAAATGAACTTGAAAATTTTAAACCTGACTTGATCCTAGCTGATCACTCCCTTCCCAAGTTTGATGGTCTTTCAGCCTTAAAAATTGTAGAGAAAAAATGTCCCCAAATCCCTTTTATCTTTGTAAGCGGAAAAATCGGAGAAGAATTTGCAGTTGAGGTGCTCAGGGAGGGGGCAACAGATTATGTACTTAAAAATAACCTTTCAAAACTGGTACCTGCAGTGGAAAGGGCATTAAAAGAGGCTAATGAACAAATTGAGCTTAAAATGGCTGAAGAAGCTCTCCGTAATAGAGAAGAGCAACTTCGTATGATCACCGATAACATGTTGGATGTGGTTGCACAGATTGATGGTGATGGCACTTTACAATATGTTAGCCCCTCAGTCAAAACAAATTTGGGATACGAACCTGAATACATTTTAGGCAAGTCTATTTCTGAGTTATTGAATCTAATAAATTCTGATGATTTGGAAAAAGTTAAATCAACTTTCAGAGCAGTGGACAGATCTTCACCCAATAAATTGGAATTTCGCTGTCAACATGCTGATGGACATAATATGTGGTTAGAGTCAATAGGTAATCCCCTATTAGATGATGAGGGCAAAATTATCGGAGCAATATTTGCTATTCGTGACATAACTGAACGAAAGAAAGCTGAAAAAGAATTAAAAAAATACCATGAACAGCTTGAAAAAATGGTAGAGGCACGTACAGCCGAACTTGAAGCCATAAATAAAGAGCTTGAATCTTTTAGTTTTTCTGTATCACATGATTTAAGGGCACCTCTAAGACGTATAGATGGCTTCTCTCAGGCACTTCTTGAAGATCATGAAGATAAATTAGATCCTCAAGGCAAAGACTATTTAAATAGGGTACGTTTATCAGCTCAACGTATGGCGGAACTTATCGACGACATGTTAAAACTTTCACGTCTGACACGTAGCGAAATGCACCGTGAAAAAGTGGATTTAAGTGAAATGGCAGATACAATAGCCAAAGAACTTCAAAATACACAACCAGAACGTCAAGTAGAATTTTTAATTGAAGACGGGGCAATTGTTAATGGTGATGCCAGACTTTTGAGGGCGACCCTAGAAAATCTTTTTAACAACGCCTGGAAATTCACCAGCAAACATCCAAGTGCTCGGATAGAGTTTGGTATTACCGAGTACAATGGCAAACCAGTGTATTTTGTAAAGGATGATGGGTCTGGATTTGACATGAAGGATGTGGATAAACTTTTTAAACCCTTTCAAAGGCTCCATACTTCCGATGAATTTGCGGGAAGCGGTATAGGTTTAGCTACAGTTCAACGTATCATTCACCGCCACGGTGGATTAGTTTGGGCCGAAGGCGAGCTGGAAAAAGGAGCTACATTTTACTTTACCATTTAGCTGAAAAATAAGAAAAATATTAATATGTTTATCTGTTAATTTCAATAAAGGGGGAATTAGAATGAACAAGGGAGTTATCTTGTTGGTGGAAGACGATCCAGATGACGCGGATTTAACCATCCGTGCATTAAATAAAAGCAATATCAAAAATGAAATAGTTTTGGCTCAAGATGGAGTTGAAGCATTGGATTATGTTTTTGGCAGCGGGATATATGCAGAACGTGATACCACCGTCATACCGGCAGTAATTTTACTTGATTTGAAGTTACCAAAAATTGATGGTATTGAAGTGTTAAGACGTATACGCAAGGACGATAGGACTAGGAACACCACTGTGGTCGTTCTTTCATCCTCTAAAGAGGAAAAAGATGTGTTAGAGTGCTACAAACTTTGTGCTAACAGTTATATTCAAAAACCTGTGAATTTTAACCAATTTATGGATACTGTGTGGCAGTTAGGACAGTACTGGTTAATGCTCAATGAACCAGCACCTGCAGGGAGGATAAGTTATTGAGTAATTCAATACGTTTATTAGTTGTCGAAGATTCAAAAGACGACACTAAGTTGTTGTTGCGTGAAATGCGGCGTAATGGTTATGAACCAGAATTTATGCGGGTTGAAACTTCCACAGATATGATTGATGCACTTGATAAGTACCAATGGGATATTGTGATTTCAGATTATGTGTTGCCCAATTTTAGTGGATTAGGTGCACTAAAAATTGCAAAAGAGAAAAAACCCGATCTACCTTTTATTATATTATCTGGTAGTATAGGTGAGGATCTGGCAGTTGAGGCTATGAAAGCCGGTGCACATGACTATATTATGAAAGATAATCTTTCTAGACTTGTTCCAGCTATTAATCGAGAAATTTATGAGTCAAAAATTAGAAAAAAGCGAAAAGAGGCAGAAAAAGCGCTAAAAACATCAGAAAACTTGTATAGAACAATTTTTGAGAATACAGGAAATGCAACCATGATCTTAGAAGAGGACATCACTATATCTTTAGTAAATACCGAATTTGAAAAATTTTCCGGTTATTCTAAAGAAGAAATAGAAGGTAAAAAGAGCTGGATGGACTTTGTAGCAGAAGGTTATTTGGAGAAAATGAAAGAATATCATCTTTTAAGAATAATCGAACCAGGATCTGTTCCTCGAAATTATGAATCTCAACTCATTGATAGGGAAGGCGATGTTAAATGTGTATGTATAACTGCAGCAATGATTCCAGGAACAAAAAGATCGGTTATATCTCTTTTAGATATTACAAAGCATAAAAAGGCAGATAAAATTATACAGGAGAGAGAAGAACATCTTCGCATCTTAACAGATAACATGCTTGACATGATTACTCAGACTGATAAGAAAGGAAAGTTTCAATATGTCAGCCCGTCAGTTAAAAATTCATTAGGTTATGAACCTGAAGATATGTTAGGTAAATCAGCATTTGAATTATTACATCCTGATGATCTAGAGACGGTTAAAGCTGCTTTCATGAGAAGTATTTCAACTAATTCTCCTGAGAGAGTAGAACATCGTTATATTCACGCCGATGGCCATTATATTTGGTTAGAAACCGTGGGTAATATTTTATCCGATGAAAACAAGCAGATTAACGGAGCAGTATTTGGTATTCGTGATATTACAGATCGTAAACGTGCAGAAAATAAACTAAAATCATCATTAGAAGAAAAGGAAGTCCTCCTTCGAGAGATTCATCATCGGGTAAAAAACAACCTTCAAGTTATATCTAGCCTCCTTAGCCTGCAATCAAGATATATAAAAGATGATGAGACACTTGAACTTTTCAAAGAAAGCCAAAACAGGGTAAAATCAATGACACTTGTACACGAAAAGCTCTATCAATCTGAAGATTTAGCAAGGATAGATTTTGAAAGCTATATAAAAAAACTCACAGAACATTTGTTTCATTCATATGGAGTGGATATAAATAATGTATTTTTAGAAATAAATGTAGATCAGCTTTCATTAGATGTTAATACAGCAATACCTTGTGGACTGATCATCAATGAATTAGTTACAAATTCCATGAAACATGCATTTCCAGAAGGTAAAAATGGTAAAATCGGTGTAAATCTCCATTTAGATGGTGATAAACTCTTATTAACAGTTTACGACGATGGAATAGGCTTTCCTGAAAATTTAGATTTTAGAAAAACGAAATCGTTGGGATTAAGACTAGTAAGCACATTAACAGAACAATTAGGTGGAAATATCGAACTTTATAGAGAAAAAGGAACTAGATTTAATATAATTTTCCCATATAATATGAATGGATACTAAAAGAACTAAATGGAGATAAAAAAAATGGCTAAAGTAAAGATCATAGTAGTTGAGGATGAGAGAATTGCAGCTGAAGATATAAAAGATGGACTAGAAAGTTTAGGATATACAGTTACGGCAGTGGTTTCATCAGGTAAGGACGCTATTAAAACGGCAGAAGAACTTCAACCGGATTTGATAATTATGGATATTAGATTAGAAGGAGATATGGATGGCATAGAAGCTGCAGAAAAAATCAGGGCTCGTTTCGGCATCCCGGTGATATATCTTACAGCATATTCAGATGAAAACACTGTACAAAGAGCAAAAATAACCGAACCTTCCGGATTTATTCTTAAAGGACCTCTTGGATTTATTCAAAAACCATTTGAAGAAAGTGAATTACACAGTGCCATTGAAATAACCCTTTATAAGCATAGGATGGAAAAAAGATTAAGAGATCATGAAAAATGGCTGGCTACAATTCTTGAGAATATAAATGACGCAGTTATTGCCACGGATTCTATGGGATTAATCAAGTTTATGAACCCGGTGGCAGAAGATCTGACTGGTTGGATACAGTTAGATGCTATAGGCAAAGATCTCTCCGAAATTTTCATTATTTTAAGCGATGAATCATCTCATACAGGTGAAACTGATCTGAATAGTCTATTTCAGGATAGATTTATTTCTACACGTCATTTAAGACATGCAGTATTGATTTCTAAGGACAAAACTGAAATACATATCCATGGTGCCATCACACCCATCATAGACGAAAAAGGAAATGTAAATGGTCTTGTATTGGTGTTCCATAACGTCGATGACTGGGAATAACCAATTTCACAATAATCAGTGATTCATCCAAATTTATTATAAAATTTATTATAAAATTTTTTTCTTTTTTGTTTAATTAACGAAGGTTATGCCCTTTGTTTTAATATTTATTCATTTTTTTCAGGTTTTTTAAGAAAAATTCATAATGAAATATTTATGTCATATTAATCAAACTAGATATATGGAACCCCAAAGAACTTGCAAGCTTTTTGGAGCTGTTAGGGCAGTTTTAGGAATAAAAGATGCCCTTCCATTGATTCATGGTCCTTTAGGCTGCTCATACCATATAAGGTACCTTTTAAGTGTTAGAAGCAATAAACCAGTTAAGATTTTAACCACTGGAATGAATCAAACTGATGTTGTTTTTGGGGCTGAGGACAAATTAGAAAATGCAATTTTTAGAGTGGATAAAGAATATTCTCCTAATCTAATCGTAGTTCTGACTTCGTGTGCAAGTAGCATAATTGGAGAAGACATTGGTAGAGTGATTAAAAAAATTAGAAACAATATAAAACCTGAAATTATAAATATTAATGCTGGTGGTTTTGAGGGAACACAGATAGATGGTTATGAGGAGTCTTTATGTGCACTAATCGATTTGATGTATAAATCAGAATTTAAGAAGGATGCTGTGAACCTTGTGAGCCAATTTAGAGGTGGTCCTGATTTAGGAAATCTGAAAGACGATTTTGGTAAGCTGAAAATTGATATAAATTGTGTTTTAACTTCTAATTCAACTTTGGAAATGATAAAAAATGCTGGTCAGGCTTCTTTAAACGTTTCCATGTGTGAAGCATCTGGAATTTTGCCCTGTAAAGTTATGCAGGATAAATTGGATATTCCTTTCCTAAATGAAATAGCACCTATCGGAGTTTCATCTTCATCGTCTTTTTTTCGCAAAATCTGTGATTTTTTTAATGTAAAATATAAATTAAAGGATGATGAGGTGAATGCCCGGTCCAAAATTGAGAAATATTCAGAATATTTAAAGGGTAAAAAAGTGGCCATTGTTGCAGGATCAACAAGAGCCATAGCTTTAACTGATTTTGTATCTGAACTGGGCATGAAACCATTATTAGTTAGTTTAGATTTTGAAGGGAGAAATACCATAAATACTTTGGAAGAAATAATCAAAAAAAATGGTATTAATCCAGTTATATTAAAAGAACCAGAATATTATGATATTTATAAGTATATTAAGGAATTAATGCCAGATTTGATTTTAGGTGGGCTGGGAGAAATAGGTATCTCTAGGGAGATGAATATCCCTTTATTTGATGTTATGCATGCCCAGGAAATTACAATGGGATTTAGGGGGGCTGTGGAGCTAATCAAAAATATAAAAAAGATTTTAGCTGATCAATGATTAATGATATATGTTAAAATTTTAAAAATGCTATTAAGACCACTTCCTGTGCTGTTTTAATTTTATAAAGAACAATCATGTAGACATAAACTATATAAATATGTACGAGTAAAAAAAAGATTAGTTATTTTTCGGAGGTTAAAGTGATGTCAGAGGAAAATGTGGTATACATTGGAAACAAGCCGGTAATGAACTATGTTTTAGCTGTTGTAACTCAAATGAATGGTGGAACTACAGAAGTTGTTTTAAAGGCAAGGGGAAGAGCTATAAGTAGAGCGGTAGATGTTGCCGAGATCGTGAGGAACCGATTCATACCGGATGTAGGTGTTGGTGATATACAAATATCTACAGAAGAGATTGTAGGCAACGAAGGAACAGCAACAAACGTTTCAGCCATTGAAATACAGATATGTAAAGAATAAATCAGCGATATATAGCAGAAACCTTTTGGTTTCATTTTTTATTATTTATGGATTTTTGACTACTTAGTATTTGAAGTTCCATAAATTATTGACTTGGAAAAAAATAGTTGGTAGATCATTTTCCGAAATTGTGAATGATCTACATTTTGCATTGTTATACTAGTGTTGTGACAATTTAATTTTGTTACATTTATATATTTGAACTTCTATATTGTATTATATGAAAAGTTTAGAAATTCGACTTGGAGAGGAAGAGGTTCAGTTTTTAAACGAGTTCGTGAAGAAAGGTT
>VGTM01000030.1 GCA_016874685.1 Methanobacteriota archaeon | reverse complement strand
TGAAAATGGAAGTTTGGTAGAATATACGGCTTAAAAAGAATTTGTTCAATAAATTTGAGAATTTATTGGGCTTTAAATGTATTTGGCATTTTAGTATAATATAAATTTTTTCATTTGGATTTTTTAGCAAATACTAAATTAGATTAAAAAAAATATAAACAATGGTATAAATGCCTAACGCTAAAATTCTCTTTATTGAAGATAATGCTTCAGAATCTATGAAGATAAAAAAATGGCTGCAATCGTGGGAATACGATGTTTTTACAGCAGCAGTATCTGAACAAGAGGCAATAAAAGAAACAGAGATTATAAATCCAGATTTAATTGTGTTAGATAGTGGACAAGATGGAAATGATAAATGGATATACACAGTCCAAGAGATTCAGAATTATTTGGATGTCCCTGTGTTATATCTTCTTTCTAATTCTGATGGGAAGATACATGAGAATAACTTGAAATCATTCACTGGTTATATATGGAAACCTTTGGATCATATAGAGTTAAAACATGCAGTTGACATGGTTTTGTATAGGCATAAGATGGAAAGGGCTCTTCAAGAGAGTGAAAATAGGAATCGTCTGTTAATGGATAATATGGAGGATTCTATGGCCGTTGTAGACTATGATGGCGTGTTGCTTTTGCTAAATGAAGCTGCTGCAAAATTTTTAGGTGGTGAAGTTGAGGATTTTGTGGGAAAAACTATGTGGGATTTGTTCCCCAAAGAAAACGCAGATTATTATATGAATAACATATGTGAAGTTATTGAAACAGGGAATGGACGTATTTTAGAAGACAGAAGGCTTCTAAACGGTAAAATAATATGGTTCAGAACAAATATACAGCCAATAATCCACTCTGGAGATGATAAATTTACAGTTCAGCTTATCTCTCGAGACATAACTTCGCTTAAAAATGTGGATAAAGCCTTAAAGGAGAGTAAGGACTTTTTCTATGGTACATTAAATGATATGCTCACCTTCGTTGCTGTCATGAAACCAGATGGAGAGATAATATTTGTTAACAACACTATACTAGAACTCAGTGGACTGAAATTGGAAGATGTAGTGGGAATGAAATTTTATGATGGTGAATGGTGGAGCTATTCTGAGGCAACGAAACAATTGATCAAAAAAGATATAGAGCTCTGTGCCTCTGGAGAGACATTATCCCATGAACTCTTGGGAGAAGTTTTAGATGGATTAATATGGACAGAATTTAGTATGCATCCCATATATGATCGAAAAGAGAATGTAAAATATTTAGTAGCAGAAGGAAGAGACATCACCCCAAGAAAAGAAGCTGAAAAGGCGTTTCGATGTGAGAAAAGTAGATTTCAAACACTCACAGAAAATTCACCTTTTGGTCTGGCGCTCATTGATAATACTGGAACCTATAAATATATTAATCCAAAATTTAAAGAAGTATTTGGTTATAGTTTGGATGAAATTCCCAATGGAAAAGAATGGTTTAGAAAGGCTTATCCTGACCCACAATACAGACACCAAGTCATAGCAACATGGATAAATGATTTTAAAGATGCAAATCCTGGCGAGAAAAAACCTAGAACCTTTAAGGTTAATTGTAAAGATGGAAAGGAAAAAACAATATACTTTGTTCCAGTGCTACTTGAAACTGGTGAATATTTGATGTCAGTTGAAGACATATCTGAACGCAGAAAAATGGAGGAAGCACTGCGAAAGAGTGAAAAAAGATTCCGTACCGTAGCACAATCAGCAACTGTTGGAATCATTATAAATGATTCAAAAGGAAGAATTATATTCTGTAATGATATCCTGCAAGTGATTTTTGGTTATTCTGAAACAGAATTAGTTGGAAAACCTGTAGTCTCTTTGATGCCTGGATACAAAGAGATTTTAAAAAAGCAGGAGTACAATTTCATGTTTGTGGATGGTGATCTTCTTTTTGGTAAGGTATTTGAATCATATGGGTTGAGAAAAGATGGTAGCGAATTTCCAATAGAGTTTTCAGTTACTAAATGGGGGGCAGAAAGAGAAAAATTCACAACTCTAATTATTCGAGATATCACTGATCGAAGGTTGACTGAGTATGAATTAAAAAAACGTGAAGAGCTATTCCGTCAGATGGCAGAAACCATTGAAGAAGTTTTCTGGATAATAAATCCTTCAATGAGCCAAATATTATATATAAGCCCGGCATATGAAAAGCTGTGGGGCCGTTCAATTGAAAGTCTTTATGATAATCCTAAATCTTGGATAGATTCCATTCATCCTGATGATCGCCAAAAGGTTATTGAAACCATATTTGAAAAATCTCAAGTGGTTAAAAAAGGAAGTGAGAGAGGAATTGAATATCGAATCATAAGACCTGATGGTTCAATAAAATGGATTTGGGTTCGATCTTTCCAAGTTCTAAACGAAAATAGAGAAACATATCGCATAGTCGGCATTGCGATGGACATTACAAATAGGAAAGATATAGAAAAAAAACTGAAAGAATCAGTAAAAGAAATAGAGATATTGGTAGAAAAAATCAATCGCTTGAAAAAATAATTTAACAGTTTTATCCATTAAACACATTTTATTAAGATAAATACTTAAAATTTTCAAAGAATTCAAAATTATATAATAAACAAAATTCCGAAATCATTGTGTTTGAGATAAATTGCAGAATTATAGGTGATTTTATGGAAGAAAATTTTTTGGTTTTTTATTATGCAGATAGGATCAAGGCATTTTTAATTGAAACATTGAGAGTTTTTGATTTTTACTTAGAGCTTGAAAAATCAGAGGATTTAGAAAAATTGATGTTACAAGTTTTGAAATCCAGTCAAAAAGAGGTGAATTTAGCAAAATCCGTATGTTCTAAGATAGACTGGGCCAGACTTTGTTTTATGGAAGTTTCACAAAAAATAGAGGAAGGTGTTAGTCATTTTACAGTTGGAAATCATGAAAATCTGAAGGAGAGCTTTAGATTGGCTTTAAGTAAAGTATCTACCTGTGCTGGAAAGGCTCTAGATATAATGGAGAATGAGGGTTCTTAATATTGTTTCGTTTTTCTCTAATATACTATTTTTTTACTATTTCTTAGCATATTTTATCTTTTAGTCTAATTATACCCTAACGAAAATATCTAATACTACCCTTTCTTTAGACATTATAATTTATAAATTAGGCATTATTTTTGGACTATTTAATGATTTTTTTGTTAAATTTTCGCTCAACACATATCTGAATGAACATTGTTCATGTCCACTTGGATTATTCTACATAAAATCTTATGATTTTTTTATAAATCTACAAAACATTTAAATATAAGTTAATACAACTTAAATTTGTGCAGATAGTATAAAAATTTAATGATTGTGTTTCTATCTGAAATAAAGATTTAAGGGCGATAAAGTGTCTGAAAAAAAAATCTTTATAACTTGTTTAAAATGTGGCAGAGAAAATTTTATGCCTATATGGTCTGACGAGGATAATGGCCGACATTCTATATTTAGTAATACGAAAAATTTCAAGTATAAATGTACCAATCCGGATTGTGGACACACGGATTATGTGCCTCTATTAAAAACACTGGCTTTAGACCAGCACAATCATAATAAAGTATTGATGGATTCTAAATTTTCTAAATAATCTATTTCAAAAAGATAGATAAATAGTTTAATTTTAATTTTTATATTAAGTGTGACTTTTTTTAAATTTTTTTTTATCAATTTAAATCTATTTTTGTCAATTTCGAAGTTTTTGTTAATTTGGACAAATAAATTTTAAAAAAATTTTAGAATTAGTGAGTATAATGCTACCAATACTATTTCAACATGATTGGAGATTTTTTTATTCCCCTTTTTGCTTTTTAAATACATTTTATAATCTTTCCTTCGTTCGGCTATTATTTTTTTCGTTTTTATTTGTTTTTGCCGTAATATTTTTCAAGTGATAGTGTAGTTTTTAGTGTAACTTTATGATATTTTTCCATCCAAGCCTCTTTTTCATAAATTTCTTCAAATGTATAGTGAAATAAACAAAAAAATCTTTTTGGGGGGGATTGATTAAACAAAATAGAGGAAATAACGGATTTTTGAAGGAAATAACATAGTAAACTATCTAATAATCCTGAAGTTTTGAAAATGTTACCTGAAATTCAGATGATCCTGAGCTTATTTATTTTAATCAAGGTTCAACTTCTTGAATGAGTAGTTTTAGAAATTATTAAAGCATCTATAGTGCATTATTCTCAAACACTCTAATTAGCATTGGCAAAAATATTAGTAATTGAAGAATGTATAAAGTGGAGCTAATTCATTTTGGTTAGGAATTCTAAATGCAATAAACTTCCTGTGATTTAAGAACCTTGATCTTACCTTTTCTTGTATTTTTAGACATTTTTAGGTTTGTAAAAAGGCCTTTTAATCAGCATGTTTCATGCCCCATGGAACCCATATAGGAATGATTATTACTCCAACAGCCACCAGTGATGCAATGAATATGGCTATATTCTGGACTAAACTAAAAACTGCAGCGTAAAAGAATAACCATATAGCTAAAAACAAAAGCCAGCCCATACCTACAGCAATAGTAACATATATCCTCCAAAGTTCCGGTTCTACTTTATCCATTTTTCGACACCTCTAATAGATTTAATGATGAGTTCATTTTTTTCTAATTTTTAAATACTTTTTTTTCTCTTCAAATTTATCTAATTTTTGATTTATCTTTGATTGATGCAATTTTTTATTTTTTATTGAGATTTTTCACATATTGATATGACATCAACTATTGCAATTTTACCGATTTCCCAAACTCTTCTTTTTGCTAAGCTAAAAAGGAATCTATAGACGGTCCTGGAAACATAGCGAACCTTGCATTAAAAATAGAGACTAAACCTTTATCAAATCCAAATTCAGCAACCCAACCCAAATTATTATCAATCATTTCTTTCAAATCTGTAATTATCCTGTCTTTTAACTCACTTCCAATAGGATATCTGTATGGTTCACTTGCCCCTGTGCCTAAAACTAATACTGTTGATTTCTCTATCATAGTAATTAATTGAGAATTAATTAATAAAAATTTAATAGTTAACGCTCATTTCGGGGTAATAGTGCAATTATTTGGTATAGTTGGAGTGCTTTTTTAGCCATTTTGTTAACAAAGTTGAAATTATCCTTTTTAAAGAAAGTAATCTGAGTAATCTGTTTTTTAGTTTTTAATTTTTAACTAAGCCAAAAATTAATTATTTAAAAAAAACCTAAAAAAAAACATGAGAGATTCCAATGCCCGTGAAGGTGGAAAAGTACCAAAAACTGCCCTATCTTGGGTCAAGGAGGGAAATAAACATCTAAAACATGGAGAATATAGAGCTGCAGTGATATGCTATGATGAAGCATTGGAATTAGACCTTTATAATACCAAAATATGGGATAATAGAGGAGTTGCTCTATCAAAGGTGGGAAGGCACAATGATGCAGTTGAATCATTTGAAATAGCTTTAGAGCTGGAACCAGATAATGTAAAGGCATGGACAAATATGGGTGTTTCTCTCGGAGCACTCGGAAGACTAGACGAAGCCATAAACTGCTTTGATAGATCTTTAGATATAAAACCAGGAGATGATGATAATTGGAACAACAAGGGTACAGCTCTTTTAAAAAGTGCCAACTACAAAGAAGCAGTCAAATGTTTTAATAGGGCATTGGATATAAACTCTGATAATGCAAAGGCATGGGCTGGTAAAGGATCCACACTTAGATTTATGGGGGATTACCAAGGAGCTATAGAATGCATGGAACGATTTATAGAACTCGCAACACCTGATCTCGCTCCACAAATTGAAGAAGCATGGGCTATGATATTCGAACTAAGGATGATTCTGGCAAGAAAACCATAAAATATTAGTTATTTTAAGGTTAAATGTCCATATTTTACAATAAAAAATTCAAAATATAAAAATAATATTAAAAATAAATCTTTGAGTTGCTATAGAGCCGTACTACTGTTTTACTGAGGTTTAAAAATGATTCACACTAATGTTAAGATATTTGAAGGTGCAAAGGTTGTAAGTGACGTAAAAATTGATGAAAAGTCTTCAGCATGGTTTAATGCAGTTGTTAGAGGGGATATAGGCGATGTAACAATTGGAACATCTTCAAATATCCAGGACAACTGTGTTGTACACTCTCCAGCAGAAATTTTTGATTATGTGACTGTAGGACACAGTACAGTTTTACACAGTTGTAAGATCCAAAATAACTGCCTTATTGGAATAAACGCGACGATTTTGACAGAAGCGAAAATTAGAAATAACAGTATTGTAGGAGCTGGAGCAGTTGTTACAGAAAAAAAAGAATTTCCAGAGGGAAATTTGATATTGGGGGTCCCTGCAAAAGGCTGTTCGAAAGCTTAGAAAAGAGGAGATGAAAATATAAAGGATAACATCTTAAGATATGTTAAACTTGCAGATTCTTGAAAATGAGATTTTAATGTAATTAAAGGTAAGAAAAGGATTAATTTTCATTTTTTAAGATATTGAATTGATTTTATAGGTACAAACTAAATTTATGATTCTATTTTTTTATTAATACTTGATTTAAAACTTAAAATCTAATGTATCTTAAATTAAAGCTTTTTAATAAATTATAGGAATTTAAATCTAATTTTTTTAACACCCTGTTATCAATTTATAGTGAAGAACGTAATTTATTAAACTTATAAATCAAGGAAATTCTAATAAATTGTCTTTAACCAGTTTAAAATCACTAGTTCGCAAATTTACTGAGTAAATAGTTTAAAACATTTCTTCACTATAATTCGTTTAATACAATCAAAACGTTTTATTTTTTATCAAATAGCTTATTTCTATTTTCTATTTTTTTTTCAAAGTTTTTTAACCATAATAATTCTTTTATAAGCATGTCACCAGGGCCTTTAGGCTTTAATTCAATTTCAAATAATCTATCGTCAGGTATATGCTTTAAAAGAGCATCCCATTCCTCTAAATCTGTATAAACCTCTCTTTTTACTTTATAAACGTCATATTCAAGAGATTCTATAACGATGTCTAAATCTTCTCCATCCTCTAGCATAACTATATGTTCCTCTAATATTGGAGGTAAGGATTCTACGATCTTTATTCGGGCGATTAGATAAGCTTCATAAGGGTTAACATAGTTTAAATATTTTAAATCCTTCAATTTCTCTTTAACTTCATATATGCTATGAACATGATTGGAATATACATCTTCCTGATTATAATATATGAAAAGTTTTTCTAGTAAGCTTGATTCCTTACTTTCCAGAGATATTTTATATCTACCAAGTCTCTTTATCATCAGGGTTCTTTCTTCTTTAATTTTCGTAGTTTACCCCCTTATTCACGATTTTATTATCCTAATATTTATCTTACTAATGGGTTATATTTTTCTAAATTTAACTTTTTAAGGCGATTTCTAAAAATCACAAACACATTTTTTGATGGATAAAATTAGATAAAGGCCTAAATCCTTCCATTCCCTCCTGTTTTCACAGCTTGCTTTGGGGGCCCTTTTTTTCTTTTATCATACTTTATTAACCCAATTATAATCAATTTTACGATTTGTGAAAGATGATTTAAACTTAATAGTGCTTTTATATTCACCTTTAGTAATATCTACCAATTTCAGATAAAAAAAATCGCTATGGGGAGTGGTAATATAGGAAAATACTTATAAAATATTGTGGTATTGTTGAAAATTTTTATATAGATTATTATAGTTTTTTGGGGGCCAAAATTTATTTAAAGAAACTTTGGGATTGGGATTGTTTTTTAGAGGGGATTTTAGGAGATGATAAAAATAGCTCAATGGATATTGATAGTTTATGATCTCAATCCCATAAGTAGGGGTTAAAATCGTTCTTTTACCCTTATCAGTGGGATATTGTCGCAGGCGGTAAAATTAAGCGACTAATGAACTTGATTAGTGGGTATGGGACCGATCTTAACCATTGAATCTATATATCAATACATATATATAAACGTTTCGTTGAATGAAAAAGAATTTAAAAGTATTTTTAAGGTCTAAGACTTCATTTTAATTCTTTTTTGCCTTGATGGGGCAGGGATAAATGGGAACCGCAATTCATCTCGAATAAGCTTTCTTGGGTATTTTTAAGTTGATTTAATAGGAATAAAGTTCTAAAAACTTAAATAATCATAGTAAAATTCTATCAAACAGAAAAATGAATTTTTATATTCCAATTAAACAATGAAATATAGATGAATCATAGAATATAGGACATTCATAATAGTTCCTTAAGATACATGGAAAATATCTTTCTAATTACAACTTAACCTATTGAAGTCAATATCTAAATAAGATAATGTTTTTTTTTGAACTTAAAACTATAAAATTAAAGCTTCCAGAGATAAAATTTGTTAGGAGGGAAAATATGGTAGTTTTTAAATCTCTGAAAGCATTTTTTGAGATTTCAACTAAAAAAAAGAAGTTTTTTTAAATATTTGAAATCTCATTTTGGGTATATTTAGGAGGTGTTTGATGTGTGTTTAGTACACACATACAATTGTCTTTTCTGTTTCCATATATAAACTTAATGTATCCACAAAGTTCGGATCAAAAATAATCGTAAACTAACATTATTTCCCTAAATTGGTTAATATATCGTTAGAACATTAGAAAATCAGTAAAAATTCATTATTGTATCTTATTTTATTTTTTTGTTAATTTTTTTTATCACATTAATCTAATAGTTTACATTGTTAGTTTTTTGTATATGGTTACATTAAGGATTATACATTCAACTAATATGGAATCTATATATAAATAGGAGAATTTTAAGCAACAAAAGAGAGAAGCTAATTAGAGAAATTAGAAAAAGAAGTTTGGTATGGAGCTCCATCAGCAGGTCATAGAATGGCTTTAGCTCTTGAATAACGCAAGGTCTAGAACATTATAAATATTATAAATAAATATTTAATATTCATTGGGGGGTTAATATTTTGGATTTTGAAAATATAATTGAAGAGATAGAAAAAGAATTAGAAAAATTAAAAGAAAATAAATTAAACGATAATGCAAATGATCTAATTCAAAAAATTATAAAAAAATGTGAAAACAGCGGTAAAATTTTTGTATATGGTGCAGGAAGAAGTGGTTATATTGGTAGGGCATTTGTGATGCGACTGGTCCAGACAGGCTTTGATGCTTATTTTTTAGGGGAATCATCAACACCTTTGATGCATGAGAAGGATATACTGATCCTGATCTCAGGTTCAGGCAAAACAGAGGTAGTTGAAAAAGTTATATCTATATCAAAGAAAAATAATCTGGAAATAGTCATGATAACATCAGATCCACGGAATAAAATCAGGAATGTAGACCAATTGATTGGTATAGAGGGTAAAACAAAAACAGAAACTGAAATCTCGTCATTACCTCTGGGATCCTTATTCGAGATAAATGCATTCATATTTTTGGATTGTCTGATAACTAAAATAATTGAGGAAAGTCCAAAAGCTCGTCAAAACATTGAGAAAGTGGCAAGAAAGTACCGTAAAAATGGGATATTAGTTTTTTAGAATTTTTGCAGTGATTTTTATCTTTTTTAATTAATAACCTATTCAATATTATGTCTATTTTAAGTTATTTTATACCCAAATAAAATATAAATTTGAAATGAAAAATAACCTTCACAAGGTAATAAAAAGCTCCATGGAATAATTTATGGGTTTAATTTTAAAAAATGTAATTTTGGAATGTCCAATGTCATAAAAGGGCATTATATATATATAGATCATAAAGCATAGTAATCGCAATTCTATATTGGATTGGGGTGAATATGAATAAATGCTGAAATGGATATAGATTTTTATATTAAAGATTAAATATACCTATTTTTTCAAAAATTGAAATAGGAAGTCATAAAAAGGGGAATAATAATGAAAAGATATTTGGTTGCACTATTTATTTCCTGTATTCTGATTTTTGCGGTTTTTTACCTAGTAGAGGTGAGACCAGCAACAAAACTATACGACGATGGAGATTTTTCTTTTAATTACCCTACAAATTGGGTGGTAAAAGAACAAAACAAGCAACTAGGTATGGTTGTTTTTTCAAATGCAGAAATAAATTATACTATAAAAAAGCAACAGATACCACTAGGTTACAAATTAAAAGAACATATTGATAAGTTAATTTTTCCTGAAAATTCTGATTCCAGCTTTCAATTTGTTAGGAAAAGAAATTTTGAGGTTGATGGAGTTTCAGCTTATGAAATCACCTATAAATTAAATTCAGGGAATGAATCTTTCCTAAGAAAGGAGTTGTGGTTTGAGAAGGATGGTTATTTATGCAGCATAATCAGTACATATCCTAAAGAGAGGTTGGTAGAATTTCTAGTGGAGAAACAAGTGTCAAACTCAACTGGCAAGTTATTGACTGAAAAATTTTTATCAGTTGATTTGGGATTTAGTAAGGTTATAGAGGGGGATATTGGTAATTCTGAAGCTTTCAAGACGATAATTAGAACATTCAGTATAAAAAACCCGGAAATGAATTCATACCCATTCTCTTGGGGGAAACTTATAATTCCCAAGATTGGTCTAGAATGCTCGATACGTTCTGATACTGTAAATGAATATAATTCTGTTTATCACTATCCTGGGAGTGTTTATCCTGGGGAAATGGGAGAATGCGGAATAATGGGACACTATACACAATATTCTGCTCCTCTATCTAAAATTGACCAGGTTAAACCAGGAGATCAGATTTTTATAGACGATTTACTTGCCATGAAAAAATATGTATATACTGTGGTCTCTAATGGTGAGGACATCCGCTGGGATTACCTGAAAAATCCGATTAAATTTGAACAAAGTGGAGAACCACGATTGTTGTTGGTTACCTGTTTTCCTCCTGGTCGAACTAGTGCTGCGTGGATATTACATGCCAGACTGACTTCTGTTTTGCCATCAGATCTCTAAATGAGATTTAAATCAAAAACTAAGAACTATTAAATAAATAGTTCCAAGAAAATTAAAAGATACATTGGAATTAATATTTATTTTATAAATATAAAAATTATAAAAAAAAAGATTAAGTGGTGGTTAAGAAACTTCAAGCATCCTTTCTATGCCTTTTCTTGCCTTATTTGCTATCTCTTCATCAACTTTTACTACGAATTCTTCATTTACAAGTGAATTTTTAACTTTCTGTAGAGTATGAAGCTTCATGTTTTCACATATAGCTTCGCTTAAAGCTGGCAGTATGGATTTCCCTGGATTTTCCCTTCTAAGTCGGGTTACCATGTCAACTTCGGTTCCTATGATAAAAATGTCCTTTGGAGATGTTGCAACATGTTTTACCATACCACCAGTGCTTAATACATGATCTGCAAACTCCTGAACCTCAGGATCACATTCAGGATGTACCAGTATCTCTGCATTCGGATACTTTTCTCTTAAAAGGTGAAGATCTGCAATGTTGAACATTTTATGGACGTAACAGTACCCTTTCTCAGGTATAGGGATTATCTTTTTATTAACATGTTGGGATACGTACCAAGCAAGATTTTCATCTGGTCCAAATAGTATTGTTTCTTCTTTGAGGCTTTCAACCACTGCAACAGCATTTGAGGATGTACAAAGTATATCTGCTTCTGCTTTTGCTTCAGCAAGTGTGTTAACATATAAGACAACAGCGGCATCTGGGTGTTTCTCTTTTGCTTTCTTTATCTCTTCTGCTGGGAGCATATGTGCCATTGGACATTCAGCCCCCCTATCTGGAAGGAGAATTTTTTTATCAGGATTGAGAATAGCAGCTGTTTCTACCATAAAATCAACACCACAGAAGACCAGTATGTTTGAATCTTCGATCTGGGAAGCCTTTATACAGAGCTCTAGAGAATCTCCTATAAAGTCTGCAATTTCCTGTATATCTCCTTTTTGATAGTTATGAACCAGAATTATGGCATTTTTTTCTTCTTTAAGATTCATGATTTCTCTTTGCAAACTATTTAACATACTATCATGCCTTTAGATTGAATTTCAGGTTTCACTGAAAAATAGGATTCGTAAACGTGTTATTACAAGATTTAGAAATTAGTTTTACATAATCAACAAGATTACCTACTTGCATATCTTCTTTTTTATTTTAAGGTATATATATCTACCTAAAAATCAATATATATAAGTGATGTTTAAAAATTCATAATTAGATAAATGGTGTTTAGATGATAACTCATGCTGCAGAATTCAAAATCGCTCAGATAATCGCCTTAATACTAATCACCCCAACTCTTTTTATTTGTTAACCGTCTGTAAAGTGGATAAAAGATGGAAAAACATAACTTATGCAGTCTTTTTTCTGTTTATATCCGCGATATTTGCTCTTTTACGAGAATTTTATTATTTTGACACGTTCAGAACATTAGAGTGGATATTCATATTCATTGCATCAGTTGTGTTTGCATATGCAGCCTATTCCTCAAACAAGCACATAAAATTAATGAGAGGTGAATATTGATGAACACGATCATTGTTCTAAAAACTCTCACAACTATGGTGTTTTTTTGTAGCTCTAGTTTACTCTATAAAGAATTACAGGATTACAAAATATGCATCAGGCGTATGGATGTTAATAACGCTTGCAATGACATTGGCTTTTGTATTGACTTTGATAAGGACATTTAAAGAGTTTTACTGGGCTGACAAGCTTGAGATAGTAAAAATACTTCTCATCCCAGTTTTAATAATTCTTTTGTTGGCAGCTTCCTTGTAGATTAAAAGAAGTATTCTAAAACCGCTTTAAAGATTCCAAAAGCTAATATCAATGATTAAATAATTAAAAAAGATTAATAATGATATTATTCGAATAAAATAGATAATTCTGGATGAATTTTCCCTTTTATCCCCAGTTCATCCATTGCATTTCCAAAAGAATCATTTATCATTTTAAATTCAGCTCTAACCATTCCTCTGAAAGCTCCGTATCCCGTCACCTGGCCATAACCTTCTGTTATATCCTGGATGATTTTACTGAAATCATTTATGAATTCCGTTTCTCTCTTATCTAGAGGTATTTTCAGAGCATTTTCTCTTATTTTATCGAAATCAACTGTTGAATTACTTTTCACGTCCACTCCTTCTAGGAGCTTCTTGCAGCTATCTACTGGTAAAAATTTTTTAGTCATCCCTCTTGCAGGAGCTACGCCCATAGTCTTACTTGCGCCTATAGACATGGCTAAAAATATTGCCTTGTATATGTCTAAAATCAAATTAGATCTTTCCTCAGGCTCTTCAGGTACTTTAACATCTTTTGGTAATTCGGGGAACGCAATTGGCGGTTTTATAATGGGAATGAGAGCAGATGGTTCAGATATCTCTTCTGGTTGAGGTTCTGTGGTTTTAGTTTCTAATTCAGTTTCAGGCTGGGTTATTGAATTTTCTGTTTTTATCTCGACTTCATCCTGTTCTTTTATTTCCTTTTCGAGCTCAATTTCCACGTTTTCTGTTGTAGGTTCAGTTTTATCCTGTACTTCTACTTTTTCCACGACTTTAGAAATATCTTCAGTCTTGATTTCAGTTAAATTTGTTTTTTCACCGGATTTAGATGATATTTCTGCAGTTTTTTCAGTTGGGGTGACTTTTTCTATGTGAATTTTTATTGGAACCTCTAACTCTTCCGATATAATTGGAATCATATCTTTAGTGAACTCAGCGATTTGTGAGGCCGCTTTTTTAGCTGAAATCATCACTAAACCAATGTTTGCACGTGTTTCCATCAACACTATAAAAAGAACATTTCCTAAATGTAGGAAGAGAGCTTTACCTTCCTTTGATTCCACTAAAACTCTTTGAATTTCGCCCTGTTTGGCAGATGTTAATAATCTTTTGGAAGAACTGGTGATCACATGGGCCATAGGTCCAAAAAGAGAAACATCCGCACCTTTTGACATTCGATGGCTGAGAACATTTCCATCACCATCAGCAATTAAACTACCATTTACCCCATCAACTTTACTCAAATCGTTTAAAACGTTTTCCAATTGGTTTATATTGCTAGATTTGGCCATGTAATCACATTTAATAAGTGTAAGGATATGTATTATTTTTCTCTTTATATGTTTATTGTTATGTATTAATTTTTAAGTTTTTAATTATAATTTTAGATTTAAAATTTAAGAATCCAGAATAAATTTTGCAGAATGATTTAGAAAAGAATGGAATAAAAAAAATTAAATAAAAAAATTAAAAGGAGATTTTTTAGTTTTTACAAAATATGTTTTTTTATAAGTCTTCCATCGCTGTCATGTATATCCACCACAAGTGGAGATTCTCCATTAATAGCGTGGGTCGCACATGAAAGACAAGGGTCATAAGCTCTTGAAATCATTTCTAGCCTATTTTTAAGCCCTTCTCCAACTTCTTCTCCTTTTATCATTGCCTTTGCCGTTTCTCTTATTCCTATGTCCATGGATAAGTTGTTTTGACCTGTTGCAACTATGAGATTTGCCCGAGCTATTATACCTGCCCCGTCTACTTCGAAATCATGGATCAGTGAACCTCTTGGCGCTTCAACTATTCCAACACCTCTCTTTCTTGCACTGGATTCTTTTGCTTCCTCTATGGTCATTAATGGTTCTTTAAGAGGGTCTCTTAACTCTGTACCAATTATTGCGTTGTCTTCTAAAAGTTCTATGGATCTTTCAGCAGCATACATCAGTTCAATTAAACGGGCATAATGATATAGCAGCGTGTTTTGTGCAATTCCATAATTGTCTCTGAATTCCCCAAATAGCGCTCCTGCTTTCTCAGTTGGAACAGCATCTACGAGATTCAGTCTGGCAAGTGGTCCTACTCGGTAGTTTCCATCTGGGAATCCTACATTTTTTAAGAAGGGGAATTTCAAGTAAGACCATGGCTGAACTTTCTCCTGAATATGGTCAAGGTAATCTGATACTCCAAATTCAGCAAAAGCATTTCCATCTTTGTCAATTATCTTCATAGGGCCATCGTAGAATTCTAGATTTCCATTGTTGATTAAACCCCCAAAATAGGTTTCAACTGGGCCTAAAACATCTATAACCTCGCTGTATTGCGCAAATAATGGTTTAGCAACTTCAACACCTGCTTCTATAAGTCCAATTGCTTCTTTAGTTTCTGAGAGAAGCTGATCTCTTTCTTCTGCAGTAATTCCTTTGGACTGACCTCCGGGAATTGCTGTAACAGGGTGTATAGGTTTACCTCCAACAACACTGGTTATATTCTGCCCAATTTTACGTGTTTTTATGGCCATTTTGGCTAGATCCGGGTCTTTTTTTATAATTCCCACCACGTTCCTTTCAGCAGGATCTGCATCTGGACCCAGTACCAGGTCTGGCGCAGCTAGGAAATAGAAGTGAAGAGAATGTGAGTGAATGTATTGACCTAGAAGCATCAGCTCCCTTAATTTTTGAGCTGTTTCTGGTGGCTGTAGACCAAACACCGCATCCGTGGACTTTGCAGATGATAAGTGGTGAGCTGTTTGACATATACCACATATTCTTGGAGTAATTCTTGGTGCTTCTTCGATTGCAGCTCCTTCTAGGAACTTCTCAAACCCTCTAATCTCCATTACATGAAAATGAGCGTCTGAAACATTTCCAGAATCATCCAGTTGAACGGTGATTTTAGCATGGCCTTCAATCCTTGTTACAGGACTTATTTCTATCTGTTTCATGTTATCACCTATTTTTTATTTCTTGACAAGTTGAGGGATCAGGGATACCTCCTTTTCCTCCATTATCGTACTACCAATTACGAATCCATATATAACATGGCCTATATCATAAATTTGCTTTTCAACGTCGGCTTCGGGCATCTTGGAAAGGTGAGCTATTCTTTTTATCACTCCATTGTATATGTCGTGACTTGGTTCCCTTATTACATCTAGAGATGGGCCTCCACAGCCATGACATTGAACCCCTGCATTAGTACACAGTGCCCCACATCTTCCCAGGGTAACTGAGCCGAGGCAGACATAACCCTGACTTAAGAAACATTTTTCGGGGTCTGGATCGCCTTCAATTCTTCTGTATAATTTATCAAATTCTATATGTTCCATTCTACGATCGCAATCTGCGCATACACTTTTTTTAGGTACATTTGGAGCTTCTCCTCTAACAAGAGGGATTAATATATCTCCAATTAATCGTTCCTTTGGAGGACATCCTGGAATATAATAATCAACATCTGTTAGATCTCCCGCAGGGTGAACTATTGGAAGAAGTTTGGGAACTACTTCATTTGGAACAGGTGCTGATTCTGTGCTGGGGTTATCTGTATATGTTCTTGATGTTACCTCTTCTGGACTGTAAAGGTCTGCCATTCCAGTTATTCCGCCGTAACATGCACATGTTCCGTATGCAATCAATGTTTTGGATTTTTTTCGTAGTTCTTCTAATCTTTCTCGGTTCTCCTCGTTTCTAACAGATCCAGAGACTATTGCTATGTCTATGTCATCAGGAACTTCTTTCACATCCACTAAAACAGGTGCATAAACTATTTCAGCACCATCCAACAGATCCAGAATTTCTTCGTGCAAATCCAGAACAGAAATTTCACAGCCGGCACAGCTTGCAAGCCATTCTAAAGCGAGTTTTACCATTATTTACCACCCCACTTTATGGTCAGGGTTTTAAGACAAGCATTTGGTCCTACATGGTCTATATCTAGCTTTCCCTTTATTCCCATGACCTCTTCAACTGCACCTACCATATAACCGTAGAGAAGGTAACATAGAGGTCCTTTTTGAGGCAAACCAGTTCTTCTTAAAGTCTGCCTTACTACGCAGTCCATGAATAAAAGTTTTACAATAGTCTCGTCCCCTTTTTCAATGGTGTATCCATCTTGATCAGCAGGTTTCCACATCTCAAAATAAAATTCGATTCCTAAGATTTCACTTAGTTCATCCATGGCTTTTTCCAAGTCATCGGTTTTTTCCATTAGTTTACCTGCTTCATGTCCCATTCTTCGTCCAGCCTGGTAGACTACAGCACTCGCACCACGACCAGAAACCTGCTCTAAAGCACTTGACATAGAACCTACAAATTTCATAAGAACGTGCAATGCTTCTTCATAGTCATCTATGTCTCCACCAGTCTCTTTAGGAATCAATTCAGGCTTAAATGTACCTTTTATTTCTTCCCTTTCAATTTCCATTTTGTCCCCTCATATCATTTTATCGAGCACATTGCTCACTTTTCTGTCAATATAGAGTCTTTTTGCCACGTGAATTTCTCTGTGTTCCATTGCTTGAGACGGGCAAATTTCATGGCATGATAGACACGCCATACAATCCTCTTCCTTTACGACTTTTGTTTTTCCTTTCTCTTCGTCTAATTCATAGACATCGTTTGGACAGTCCTCAACACAGGAGCCACATCCAACACAAGCATCTTCATCTACTTCAATTTCTACCATTTTAAACCTCCAATTTAAGTTTAAAGCTTCAAACCGGCTTTTCCATGTTTATATCCCCTTAATTCAAACTAATTTCCCTTAAGGGTTTAATCTGGTTTTTTATTGATTGGTTTTTATTTTTTTATTATATATAATCATATCTATTTATAAATGCGTGGTAAGAACACATAAGTTTAATGTAGTATATTGTCTACTAATCATGTGTGGTAAGAACACATAAATTAATTAGGTTATCTGAATTTTCCTGAGGAGTGTTGTGAAATTGTTTTAGGATTTATAATA
>VGTM01000029.1 GCA_016874685.1 Methanobacteriota archaeon | reverse complement strand
TTGACATCCTGGCTACTACACTCTTACCTGAACCAGGCAGCCCTGTAACTCCAATACCCTTCATGATCCCACATCACTTTTCATATAATTTTCAATTATTTTCTTTAAAGATTTTTCTAGATTCTCGGAATTGTTAAAATTTACAATTAGTTTTCTAAGTTCCTCAACTCTATATCTCTTAAGATGCTTGATCGCATCTATAAGAACTGGCATGGCCCTTACTATGTTATCAACAATAGTTATAGAAGCTTTTTTTGAAGTTCTGGATAGTGGATTAAGATCTATGGTAATTACAAACTTTCCAGCAGCCACTAAAGCTTCTGTTCTATCTCCATCTTCTAATGGAACTAAAACCACATCTGCTTTGTATATGCCCACTAAACTGACATTGGCTCTTGGACTGCTAAGACCCTCAATTAACTCTGAAGGCTCACTTTCGGTGCCTAAAACTTCTTCAGCACCAGCTTTTTTTAAAACATCTTCAATAGCAGCCACTCTTTCAGGAGTTGAATGAAACAGGTTAATCTCTATCCTTGCATTTAAAATATCGGCCAACTTCACCACCTCTCGAGATACAAGGGCTGCAGTATTACCATTAACAGATATAACTGGGTTTTCAGCAAGAATCAAAGAAGCTGCAGCAGTTTGGATGGCATTTTTTGCGGGTTTTGTGGTTTTCTCACCCAAGAGATAATCAAATGCCTCTCCCCTTCCATGGGCAATCATCCCTGCGTCTGCAAGAATTCCCTCTTTATAAGCCTTTTCAATCTTCTCTCTTAACATGAGAGATTTATATCGGGGGTGATTCTTTGGCACCATGTTAATAAATATATAAACATCCTATTATATAGATAACATATAAAAAAAATAACAGTTTATCGTAGGATGTGTACAGAATAATTGAATTATTAATTGCTTTTATAACAAATCAAATTCAAAAAAATTTAATAAGGTGTGCAAAAATCTGATAAAGAAATATGTGAAAGCAAAGGTATTTTTGAATATTAATAAATAATAAATTGAATATAAAACAAAGAAGCTGGAGGAATTGGATGAAGGAAACAGTTGAAATAAAGCCTGAAGATATCAGATCTGAAAAGCCGAAAAAGAAAAAAAAGAAAAGAAGTATGTTAGGTATATACTTTGGGCTCTGTCTTATTGTAGTCGGTGTAATTTGGTACGGAGTGAATATTGGAATTATTCCATTAACGATTTTAAAAGAACAAGCTGGGCCGATTCTGGTTGTATTAATTGGAATACTGATTTTTATAAAAGCCCTATAACCATTCTAATCCATCAATTGAATTTAATTTATAAGAAGGTACTAATATGAAAAATTTGTTAGAAAAACTTTCAAACGCTCCAGGGGTCTCTGGTTTTGAAGATAATGTCCGAAATCTTATGGTAGATGAGCTAAAAGAACACGTAGACGATATTGAAATTGATGATCTTGGAAACATAATTGCAACAAAGAAAGGTGCTAAAGGAGGAAAAAAAATAATGCTCGCTGCCCATATGGATGAAATAGGCCTCATGGTAAGATATATCGACAAGAAGGGGTTTATTAAATTTTCAAAAATAGGTGGAATAAACGATCAGATGCTTTTAAATCAAAAAGTTTGCATACATACCTCTAAAGGAAAAATCATTGGTAGTATAGGCTCAAAACCGCCCCATCGGATGAAAACGGCTGAGAAGAAAAAAATCATTGAATATGACAATATGTTCATAGATATTGGTGCCTCAGATAAAAAAGAGGCGGAAAAATTAGTGAGTGTTGGGGATCCCATAACCTTTAAACAGGATTTTGCTGAACTTCAAAACTCTAAAGTGACTGGGAAGGCTTTTGATAACAGAGTGGGCTGTCTTATACTTATTGAGACTTTAAAAAGAGTTAAAAGTGACGCAACCATCTATGGAGTAGGAACTGTCCAAGAGGAGGTTGGACTTAAAGGAGCAAAAACATCTGCTTTCAAAATAAACCCAAACATGGCCATCGCTGTAGATGTTACTATAGCTGGAGATAATCCTGCAATTAAAGAGGAAGAGGCACCTGCAAAACTTGGCAAGGGTCCTGCTATAATTTTAACTGATGCCAGTGGAAGAGGAATAATAACTCATCCAAAAGTCAGAGAACTTCTTATTTCAGCTGCAAAATCAGAAGAAATCCCATATCAACTTGAAGTAAGTGAGGGAGGTACAACTGATGCAACTGCAATACAGCTTACAAGAGAAGGAATCCCTTCAGGTGTTTTATCAGTAGCCACAAGATACATACACACACCAGTTTCAGTTGTAAGTCTTGAAGATATAGAAAATACAGTGAAACTTCTTGTAGCAGCGTTGGAAAAGGTTTAAATTTAAAATTTCATTTTTTTATTTATAATAAAGGACCTAAATCCCATTTTAATTATAAAATTTTAATTATCATATTTATTATTTTGAGTATTTATGTTGATTATTTTTTAGTAATAGGTAAAAAAAACGAAAATTGTTGAGAAATGAATCAATTATCAATAGCCTTCTTAATTTGATAATTTTTATAATCTGATTTTTAAATAATGTTACTCCACCTCTGAAATTATCTCTAAACCATTTTCGTCAATCTCATAAGTCAGGAATTGGATGGGTGTCTTAGTACTCCTCATCTTTACAATATCCATAACTCTCTCTCTTCGACCAGTATACGGATTCTCTCGCTTCATAAGTCTGATGGCGCCATAAACAGAAAAAAGTGCAAGTTCATTAAATTCACTGGATGTTGCACTATCCAGTATCACTAATGCTGTGATTCCTCTTTGTTTTAACTCATAAATTAAAAGATCAATACGATCTCTAAACTCATATGCTGTCAGTTTAGCCGTATGACTTCCAAGGCTATCTATTACTGCTACCTGTGTGTCTTCAGGCATATCTTGCAGTATTTTTGCAAAGTTACCCTTCATTGCTTCAACACCAATACTCATTTCTGCTTCTGTAACTCTGGCTCTGAGACCTGCAAGTTCAATAAAATTTAAAATTCCGTTTTTCTTATATTCTTCGATTTTCCATCCAAATGAATCAGATTGGCGTTTTAAATCTTCATAATCTTCTTCTGTGGTTATATAAACTGTTTTCAGGTTTTGTTCAGAGCAGCTCTTTGCAAACTGAAGCCCAAAAATGGTTTTTCCAGAACCTGCATCACCAGTGACGAGTACTGTTCTACCTGCTGGAAAACCATCTGTGATCTGGTCCAGTCCTAACAGCCCTGTTTTCACTCTATTCAAATGTACCCCTCCTAAAAATTAATTTATTTAGATAATGCTATTGTAACTCAGCAAGATAAAATTCAAATTTAATTGTATTTGAACCTTCGAAAAAACTTGAAATTTGCGAAACATTACCTTTAAGACCTGTCCAGGTGAAACTACGCATGATCATGGCTCTGAATATAAGGGAAAATATAGGATTCTGTTTAGCTTCTTCTATCCAAGGAAATGTCAAAAACTCCATGAAGTTATTGGAACCATTGAACGTGATCTCGGTTTTAATATCTAAACTGGCTAGAAGTTCAGAAACCCATGAAATATAGGCATCAAACACCTCTTTTGGATTTTCTAATCTCCCTTCTTTAATATTTTTAAAATAACCCATCCTCTCCATCTCTTCCTCAAATCCAGGTTTTACATTTTTTTCAAATCGATCAGCAAAGTTCCGTATTATAGTATTCCTAAGCTGAGGAGGAATACTAGATGCAAAAACCGGTACAGCACTTACAACAAATCCATAAAGCTCCGCTCTAGCCTTCTCCTTTATAAGCTCCACTCTATGTTTTTCAGCCTCTTTAAGCCCAGTGACATCGTGACCAATTATCTGTATAGCAAAAATATTACCCTTGATTTTTAAGGGAGCAAATTGAAGTTCAAAGTAAAGTATTTGACCATTTTCAGCAGTGATTTGAATTTCAAAAGGCGCTATTTTTTCATTTTTTAACACGCTAGAAAAACTTTCAGAGAATTTAGTCATTTCTTCCTCATTTAGCACTCCTAATCCGGTAAATGACTTTCCCCTAGTTTTTTCTATGGATAATTCTAATATTATATCTGCTCTATTATTTTGATAAATAATCTTCCCATCAGAATCAATTAATAAAATAGGGTCTGGAGACATTTCAAATAAAGTTCTGTATCTCTCTTCACTAACTCTCAATTTGCTGTCCATTTTGTGTTTGTAGAGGGCAACCTCAATGGCACTATGTAGTTCCCTATCCTCAAATGGTTTTATGATATAACCGAAAGGTCCAGTTAATTTAGCTCTGCCTAGTGTTTTCTCATCTGAGTAAGCTGTGAGATATACCACTGGAATATCAAAACGTTCACCTATCTCTTGGGCTGCTTGGACTCCATCCATTTTACCCTTCAATACTATATCCATTAGCACCAGATCAGGTCTTGTTTCAGCTGTTTTTTCAATGGCTTCTTCTCCAGTAGTTGCAATGCCAAGAACTTTATATCCTAAACCCTCTGATCTATGTTTTATATCCATTGCAACAACACTTTCATCCTCCACAACAAGAACACTTGTATCAGCCATCATATCCCCTTCCAAATATAGATAATATTATATTGTTATAATTAATATTTAAATTAAGTATATGTAAAACTATTTGAGCAAATAATTTTGATTATTATTTAAATCTATAAGATCGTGAGATATATTTTTTGTAATACTAACCCTTTTATTATTAATATTTAATTGATATTATATGTAGAGTATTACTTTCTGGAAAATATTTGTAAATATTTAAAATCTATTTAAAATCGAGAAGAGTTTAAAAGAATATAAAATTTAAAGCTGATAACCACTTATTTTTAAAATTATAATCTGAAAAATAAAAAATAACTAACAATAGAATAACAATAATATTAATTATTTTAATTAAATCTCTGATCATCCATTCTTAGATGTTTATAAATGCTTATTGCCAAATTTCTGTTTATTCCTTTCACTTCCCGCAATTCAGCAACACTAGCTTTCCTTATTTCATTAAGGTCTCCAAAATGTCGAAGTAACCTCATTTTCCGTTTTTTACCAACTCCTTTTATTTCGTCCAACTCAGAACGGTCCACTTCATTAGATCTTATTTTTTTGTGATAAGTAATTGCAAATCTATGAGCCTCGTCTCTTACACGCTGCAAAAGGTGTAATGCTTCAGATTCAGGACGTAAGATAATTGGACTTGAAATTTGAGGTATAAAAATGTGTTCAAATCCTTTTGCAAGTCCTATAACTGGCATGTCCATATTAAGGTCTTTTAAGACTTTTAAAGCCACATTTACCTGTCCTCGTCCACCATCAACTAAAACAAGGTCTGGATATATTCCCTGTTCCCTTGAAAGTCGCATATATCTTCTTTTTAGGACTTCTTCCATCATTGCATAGTCATCAGGACCAGTTTTTTTTAACCTATATTTTCGGTAATGGTTTTTTTTAGGAAGACCATTTTCAAATACAACCAGAGATCCTACAGCTAATTTTCCACTGATATTTGAAACATCGAAAGCTTCTATATGCCTAGGTATGGTGGGTATCTGCAGATATTTTTTAAGTTCAAATAGGGCATTTATAAGGTTTTTTTTCTGATTTTTAATACTTTCAGCATTCCTAGCAGCCATTTGGACTAAACGATATTCAGTTCCTTTTTTTGGAATATTTAAATTTAGTCTATCTCCCCTCTTATCAGCCAACCAGTCTGCAATCAGTTTACTCTCATCAGGTTCATATTCAAGAAAAATTTCAGCAGGTATAATACGGGGGCCAGAGTAGTACTGCTTTAGAAAAGCTGCCAAAATTTTATTTGCCCCCCTATTTTCAACACCACTCAGAAAAAAATCGTCCTTTCCCATTATTTTTCCCTCTCTTATGGAAAAAACCACTGCACAAGCAATCTTTCCGTTGATTGAAATTGCAACGATGTCTTGATCCAGCCCTCCTGTGAAAGAAACCTTTTGTTTTTCCATCAAATCCTTTATGGAATCAATTTGATCCCTGATGACTGCTGCTTTTTCATATTCATGGTTTAATGACGCTTCCTTCATTATATCATCCAGCATCTCCATGATTTCTCTATACTTTCCCTCAAAAAATAAATTAACTTTATCAACAATTTCTGAATATGATTTTCTGGTTATTTTACCCTCACAAGGAGCGGAACAGAGGTTAATTTGGAAATTAAGGCATGGCCCATCCATTTTTTTACAATCTCTAATCTTAAACAGAGATTCTACAAATTTTATCGTTTTTTTGACTGCTTTAACATCAGTAAATGGGCCGTAATAAACCCCCCCATCATCTCTTAGGGTTCTTGTAAATAAAATGCGTGGATAACCTTCATTGGTTATCTTAATGTAAGGATACCTTTTATCATCCTTTAACCGTACATTGTACCTCGGTCTGTATTTTTTTATAAGGTTTGATTCTAAAATCAGTGCTTCTTTTTCAGTATCTGTGATTATATATTCAAAGCCTTGGAAATGTTTCATCATAGTTTTGGTTTTTATAGGCTGTTTAGAACTATTAAAATATGATTTAACCCTCTTTTTTAATGATAACGCTTTTCCCACATATATTACCTTATTCTCAATATCTCTCATGAGATAAACGCCTGGTTTATCAGGTAAATCATCAGAAACTCTGAATTTAACTGGCATCTGATTCCTCTTATTCTTGTTATTTTAAACTATAATATAAAATATAGGAGCATAAAATTATAGGAGACTTTCTGTTCATTTATATCACTAAAAAATTTATCAATTAATTGCAATTTTAATTAAAAATGAAATTAACACTTAAATTTATGATAAATCATAAAATTGTAAATTTTCAAAACTATTAATAATGCCTGGTACACATAAGATAATGTTATTTCTTAGAAGTTTTAATATATATTAGTAACTAAAATAGAGGTTATTCTTTTTTATGAGAGGATTAAAAAATGCATGAATTTGAACTTATATCAAGCTTCAAACCATTAGGAGACCAGCCAAAAGCTATAAAATCACTTGTTGATGGACTAAAGAAAGGTTTAAAGAAACAGACATTACTGGGAGTTACAGGATCAGGAAAAACATTTACAATTGCAAATGTGATAAATGAAATAAAAAAGCCAACCCTTGTTATATCCCATAACAAGACCCTAGCTGCCCAGCTTTATGAAGAATTTAAGGAATTTTTCCCCAAAAATGCTGTGGAATACTTTGTAAGTTACTATGACTACTACCAGCCAGAAGCATACATCCCCCATACAGACACCTATATAGACAAAGAAGCATCCATAAACGAAGAAATAGACAGAATGAGACACTCAACAACCCAATCATTGCTATCCCGGGATGATGTAATAGTGGTTGCAAGTGTATCCTGCATATATGGCATTGGATCACCACAGGATTACGGAGATTTCATTTTGTCCCTGGAGATTGGAGATAAAGAGGATAGAGAGAAAATTCTCACAAAACTTGTTCATATGCAATATGAAAGAAACGACATTAACTTTACCAGAGGCAAATTCAGGGTTAGAGGAGATGTTATTGAAATATTTCCGGTACACGGAACTTCACCAATAAGACTGGAACTTTTTGGAGATGAATTAGAAAGAATATCACTTATAAATCCCATCAATGGTAAAGCCGTCGGAAAACTTGAACGAATAACCATATTTCCAGCTAAACATTTTGTAATATCAGAAAAAAAATTGAAAAAATCTTTACAATCAATTGAAAGAGAACTAGAGGATAGACTAACCGCCCTGAAATTTCAGAATAAGCTATTAGAGGCACAGAGACTGGAACAGAGAACCAGATTCGATATTGAGATGCTTGAAGAGATGGGTTACTGTCCAGGTATTGAAAACTATTCTCTGCATTTAAGTGGTAGAAAATGGGGAAGCATGCCATACACCCTTATAAAATATTTCCCTGACGATTTTTTGACTATAATTGACGAATCACATGTTACTGTACCTCAAATAGGTGGAATGTATGAGGGAGATCGATCTCGTAAAGATTCCTTGATAAAATATGGTTTCAGACTTCCATCTGCCCGTGAAAATCGTCCCCTAACATACCAAGAATTCGAAAGACTCATAAATCAGGTGATATATGTATCTGCCACTCCAGCAAAATATGAGCTGGATATTAGCCATAATGTGATAGAACAGATAATAAGACCCACTGGACTCATAGATCCAGAGGTTTTAATAAAACCTGTGGAGGGGCAGGTGGAACACCTCCTTGGAGAAGTTAGAGAAAGGATTAGGAGGAAGGAAAGGGTTCTTGTAACAACTTTGACCAAGAGAATGGCTGAAGATCTAACTGATTACTATGCAAAGGCTGGGACTAAGGTTAGATACCTTCACTCTGAGATAGACACCTTGGAGAGAATTGATATAATAGATGATTTAAGAAGAGGTGAATTTGACTGTTTAGTGGGTGTAAATCTTCTAAGAGAAGGCTTGGATTTACCGGAAGTGTCTCTTGTGGGAATCTTAGATGCTGATAAGGAAGGTTTCCTAAGATCTAAAACATCGCTTATCCAGACAATAGGAAGAGCATCCAGAAACGTATATGGTCAGGTTATTATCTATGCTGATGAGATTACAGAGTCTGTTAGATCCGCAGTAGACATTACCAATAAAAGAAGGAAACTTCAATTAGCTTACAATCAAAAGCATGGCATAACCCCGAAAACAGTGATTAGATCAATAAAAGAAAAGGAAAGGAAAGAACATTTAGAAATAGATGACATTAAAAATATTCCCAAAGATGAACTACGTCTTCTAATAAATGATTTAGAAAAAGACATGAAAGAAGCAGCAACAGAACTCAATTTTGAAAAAGCTGCAGAAATAAGAGATAAAATTATAATTCTTAAAGGAGTTTCAAAGTAATGAATACAATGAATACAAAAAAAGGAAACATAATACTAAAAGGGGCCCGTGAGCACAACCTCAAAAATATAGATCTTAGGATACCTCGAAACAAATTTGTTGTGATCACTGGAATCAGTGGTTCTGGTAAATCATCCCTGGCATTTGACACAATATATGCTGAAGGACAGCGAAGATACGTAGAATCACTATCAGCTTATGCCAGACAGTTTTTAGGGCAGATGAAAAAGCCGGAAGTGGATTATATTGAAGGACTATCTCCTGCAATATCTATTGACCAGAAATCTACTAAAATGAATCCTAGATCAACTGTAGGTACTGTTACAGAAATTTATGATTATTTAAGGCTTCTTTTTGCAAGGGTTGGTATTCCCCACTGTTATAGTTGTGGAGAGGAGATATCACAACAAACTGCTGGACAGATTGTTGACAACATACTAAAAAATGCTGAAGGTATGAAAATACAGGTTTTAGCGCCTGTTGTGAAGGATAGAAAAGGAGAACACCAGAAAATTTTTGATGAACTTCGAAAAAAAGGATTTATAAGAGTAAGGGTAGATGGTGAAGTATCCAGCCTTGATTCGGAGTTTAATTTGGAAAAAAACAAAAAACACAACATTGAAGTTGTGGTGGACAGATTAATATTAAGATTTGATGTTGATTTTGAAAAAAGGCTTACAGATTCTGTAGAAACTGCACTTGAACTTGGTGAAGGAGTTTTAATAATCGTGTATGGTAATGGAGAAGAAAAAGCTTTTAGTGAACACTTTGCCTGTACCAAGTGCGGGATAAACTTTGAAGAGATAAGTCCCAGGATGTTCTCCTTCAACAGTCCCCATGGAGCATGCTCCGAATGTAATGGCCTTGGAAGCAAGTTGGAGATGGACACAGACCTTGTAGTTCCTTATCCAAACCTTTCATTGAATGATGGGGCCATTTTACCATGGAGCAAATCCAAAAACAGAGATAATTATTACAATCAGATGTTAAGAGCAGTTTCCAAACACTATGGTTTCAGTATGAATACTCCTTTTGAAGAACTAGAGGGAAAACACCGGAACGTGATTCTTTATGGATCCCGTGAAAGAATTGAATTCACATTCAGACGTAGAAATAGAATTCACCGTGTAAATCGAAGATTTGAAGGTGTCATACGGAGAATGGAACGCATTTATATGGAAACAAAGTCTAACTACATGAGAAGCTACCTTGGGCAATTTATGAGTGATAGGAAGTGTCCTGCATGTGGAGGTGCAAGGCTACGCCCAGAAAGTAGATCTGTAACTGTTGGTGGAAAATCCATATCAGAAATAGTGGAAATGCCTATCAAAAACACAAGAAAATTCTTTGAAGATCTTGAGTTGTCAGATATGGAACAATTCATAGCCAAGGAAATACTAAAAGAGATAAAAGAACGTCTAAGATTTATGGAAGATGTTGGATTGGATTACATAACGCTTGAGCGATCCTCAGGGACGCTTTCTGGTGGAGAAGCCCAAAGAATCCGCCTTGCAACTCAGATAGGCTCTGGGTTGGTGGGTGTGTTATACATTCTTGACGAGCCAAGCATTGGATTGCACCAAAGGGACAATCTCAGACTCATAGAAACATTGAAAAAATTGAGGGATATTGGGAATACCCTTATTGTGGTTGAACATGATGAGGAGACTATATTATCTGCTGATCATGTAATAGACATAGGTCCTGGAGCTGGTGAGCATGGAGGAAGGATTATTGCGACAGGATCGCCTCAAAATATAATGGAAACCCATGAATCCATAACTGGAAGATATCTATCTAAAAATGAGGTAATTGAAATCCCAAAAAAACGTGAAAAACATAATGGAACATTCATTACCATAAAGGGTGCAAAACATAACAACCTGAAAAATATAGATGTGAGAATTCCTCTGGGGATTTTAACCTGTGTTACAGGAGTTTCTGGTTCAGGAAAAAGTACCCTTATAAATGATATCCTGTACAAGGGACTCTACAGCAAGCTAAGTAAAAAGCACGTACATTCTGGAAAACATGACGACATACTGGGAACTGAAAACATTGATAAAGTGATTATAATCGACCAATCTCCAATCGGTCGTACTCCGCGGTCAAATCCAGCTACATATACTGGTGTATTCACCTACATAAGAGAACTTTTCTCCAAAACCCCGGCTTCAAAAAAGAGAGGCTACAAACCAGGGAGATTCAGCTTCAATGTCAAAGGTGGAAGATGTGAAGCATGTCATGGAGACGGGATAATAAAAATAGAAATGCACTTCCTACCAGATGTTTATGTACCCTGCGAAGTCTGTAAAGGAAAAAGATACAATAGAGAAACACTTGATGTACGATATAAAGGGAAAAACATCGCTGATGTGCTTGATATGACTGTTGAAGAAGCTCTTGAATTCTTCAAGAACATGCCCCGTATCCAAAAAAAGCTTCAAACCCTTGATGATGTAGGTTTAGGTTATATAAAACTCGGACAATCCGCTACAACACTTTCAGGTGGAGAAGCCCAGCGTGTGAAACTTTCAAAGGAGTTAAGTCGTCAGAGTACTGGTAAAACTCTCTATGTGCTTGATGAACCAACCACTGGACTCCACTTTGCTGATATTAAGAAACTGCTTGATGTGTTAGGACGGCTTAAAAGTTCTGGAAACACTGTCATTGTCATAGAACACAACCTTGATGTTATAAAAACTGCGGATTTCATCATAGACCTTGGTCCAGAAGGTGGAGATGAAGGAGGACTTGTAGTTGCAACCGGAACTCCAGAAGAAATCGTGATAAGTGGAACATATACTGGAGAATTTCTCAGACATGTTTTAGATGCGCAATCAGATAATACTGGTAGAAATGTTCTTTCTACTATTTCCTCAGAAAAATCTGTTGCTAATAACAAATAACTGAGAAACAGGTGCAACTAAGAAAAAAACACACTTTAAACATTAAATAGAATGATCTTGATTAGATTGTCTTTTTTTTAATTAACAATTTTCTTTTTTGATTAAATTGTGATTTAAGATGATAAACCTTATGTTATAATTATAAAAAATCAAGTTAATGACATTAAATGTAAAATATAAATATGATTTAACATAAACCACAATATACAGTTAATTTCAATATTATTTAAAATTGACCTAACTTAATGAAATAACTTAATGAAAATCCCAATAAAATTTAGGATTAAAATTTCAGGACAATTAATTCATTTTAAATGCTAAAACAAGAAAGTTTTCAAAAAAGTTTAAATTCATGTTTATTAGCAGAAATTGTTAAAAAACTGATACTTGGAATGTTTTAGTGTAATTTTAGGAGGAATTTCTTGAGTTTATCATTGAAAGTATTGGTGGTTGAAGACTCAGAAGACGATGCTATACTACTTTTACGTGAATTACGGCTGGGCGGCTTTGATCCAAATTTTAGACAAGTTTATACCCCTAAAGACATGGAAAACGCGCTTACTCAACAATCATGGGATATTGTTATAGCAGACTATGTTATGCCAAATTTCAGCGGGTTAGATGCCCTTGAAAAATTAAAAGAATCTGGACTTGACCTGCCATTTATCATTGTTTCTGGAAAAATCGGTGAAGATATACTGGTTGAAGCCATGAAAGCCGGTGCACACGACTACATTAAAAAAGATAATCTTTCAAGACTTATCCCAGCTATTAATCGGGAATTAAAAGAAGCTAAAGTTCGTAAAAAGCGTAAAGAAGCAGAGTTAGCATTAAAACGATCAGAAGATACATACAGAACTATATTTGAGAATACTGGGACTGCCATGACAATATTAGAGGAAGATATGGCTATATCTATCGTAAACACAGAATTTGAAAAATTTTCCGGTTTTTCAAAAGAAGATATAGAAAACCAGAAAAATTTAGCTGAATTCGTGGCCAAAGAAGACTTAAAAAGAATGAAAGGTTACCATCGTTTGAGAAAAATAGATCCAAATGCAGTTCCAAAAAATTATGAAATCCGATTAAGGGACAGACATGGAAAGAGTAAAGACTTTTTTGCCACTTTAGACATGATTCCAGGGACTGAAAAGAGAATAGGATCTTTTATAGATATCACTGATCGAAAACAGGCAGAAGACAAAATTAAAGCCTCACTTAAAGAAAAAGAAGTTCTTCTGCGCGAAATTCATCATAGAGTCAAAAACAACATGCAGATAATCTCAACACTTCTAAGCCTGCAATCGGAGCAGATCAAAGACAAACGGATGATAGAATTTAACAAAGAAAGTCAAACACGTATTCAGTCAATGGCACTAATTCACGAAAATTTATATCAATCAGAAGATTTAGCACGTATTAATTTTTCTGAATATGTCAATAATTTGATAGAAGAACTTTTTCATTCTTATGGAGTAAACCCAGACATCATCGAACCTAACATCAGTGTGGAGGACGTTACACTGAATATTGAAACAGCAATTCCATGTGGTCTCATCATAAACGAACTCATCTCAAATTCTCTAAAATATGCATTTCCTGGTGGAATGAGTGGTGAAATTATCCTCGAACTTCATTCAGATGATAAAAACAGATTCACATTAACTGTAAGCGACAATGGTGTTGGTTTCCCAGAAGATATTGATTTTAAAACTTCAAAGACGCTGGGTATGCAATTGATATACAATCTAACAAGACAGCTTGATGGAAAAATCCAAGTAGAGAAAGATAAGAAAATATTTAGGATAACTTTTACAGAACTAAAATACAAGGAGCGGATCTAAATGGTGAATGCACGAATATTGGTGGTTGAAGATGAGAGCATTGTTGCAATGGGTATAAAAAGTAAATTAGAAAATTTAGGGCATACTGTAGTTGATTTAGCCTCTTCTGGAGAAGAATCCATTGAAAAAGCTGCTGAATGGAGCCCTGATTTGATTTTAATGGATATTGTGCTAAAAGGAGATATGGATGGTATAGAAGCTGCCCAACAAATCATCAATCTCTTTGATATCCCTATTATTTATCTAACTGCCTATGCCGACGAAGCAATGTTAAAACGAGCCATGATAACAGAACCCTATGCATATATACTTAAACCTTTCAAAGAAAGCGAGTTAAATGCTAATATTGAAATGGCCCTCTATAAACACAAAGCAGATAAAAAAAGGAGAGAAAGTACCAAAAAGAGGATTCTCGCTGATTTTTATGATTTTGTTTTGAGTGCAATGCCTACCTCAACATCCCAGAGTGAAACTGAAATGAGAGAGATGTTGCTTCACACATTTGAAGAGCGACTTAAGGAGGATATGAAGCCTGGATTTGACAAAGAGATGGAAGATCTAGGTTTAGATGTGGATATGGATGATCCGCTAGAAATATTTGATGCTTACATTTCTTGGGTTTCTAAACTATATTCCTCACTTGGTATCAAGACTAAAATAACACCAAAGGAACCGAGATTTTATTTGGAATTCATAAACTGCCCATGGATAGATGAAGCCAAAAAAAATCCTGTATTTTGCCTAAACTGCCAAGCAATGATTAATCAAAGCTTAAACTGGACCCGGCTGGAAGGAAATGTTGAAAAAATGGGCACCATAAAAGATGGTTCACCTACCTGTATGTTCAAATTTTACATTCCCTCTAGTAAAGGTGAATAAAATTAGTTTTAACTTATTAAAGTAAAATTATACCTATAATTTTTCTGTTAAAGTTCCAAATTAACGGTACACAAATATGCATTTCAGACGAGGAGTTGCAAATCTTCCATTACATGGAGGTCATGCCCCTAGATGGTTGTTTAAACGGATGGTGAAACTAGCTGGTGGCATTGTCGACGTAATTTTGTTTGAATATGGTAGCGATGAATTTTTAAGAAGAATTTCAGACCCTTACTGGTTTCAGGCCTTATCCTGTGTACTTGGTTTTGACTGGCATTCCTCTGGAACCACGACCACTACTTGTGGAGCATTAAAAATGGCAATCAACCCACAAGAACATGGAATTATGGTGGCTGGAGGCAAAGGTAAGGTTTCAAGAAAAACACCTTCGGAAATTCAAGGTGCAGCCGATTTTTTCCCATTATCTTCAAAAAAAATTGAGGAACTAGTATACTCTAGCAAAATCTCAGCTAAAATAGATAATTCATGTATTCAGGATGGTTACAATCTTTATCATCACTGTTTTGTCTTCACAGAAAATGGTGACTGGACCGTCATCCAGCAAGGGCTCAACGAGAAAAATAAATACGCAAGAAGGTATCACTGGCTTTCTGAATCCATAGAGAACCTAACAGAAGAACCTCACAGAGGCATATCCTGTGATAAAAGAGAACATGAAACATTGAACATGACCTCGCAGGAAAGCAATGATTCAAGAAATATCAGCGTAGATCTTGTATGTGACAATCCAGAACATCTAAAACAGTATTTTAGAAGACCCCTTAATGGTCAAAGTCTCTTAACAGATTATTTTAAAGAGCTAAACATGCCAAAACATCACCCTGTGCTGGATATGGATATTAGTGAGCATGAATTTAAGGTTTTAAAAGAAGCTTGGGAATTACAACCTCAAAATTATGAAGAACTGATTTCTCTTCAGGGTATTGGTCCTAAAAAGATTAGAGCGCTGGCTCTGATTTCAGACCTGGTATATGGGGCTTCCCCCAGCTGGGAAGATCCAGTAAAATACAGCTTTACACATGGAGGTAAAGATGGTTTTCCATACCCTGTAGATAGAGATGTTTATGAACATTCAATCCAAACACTTAAAGATGCTTTGGATCAGGCAAAATTAAACAATAAAGACAAATACAAAGCAATAAAAAGGTTGGAATCTCTCGTAAACCAAAAAATCTAAATTCTATTCAGTGTTATATTGATATTTTAATCAAGTGGATTAAGTTGTAATTTGGCATTTAACGAAGTTAAATTACTCATATTGTACCATTTCATGAAATATCTAAAAAAATAAACATCAAAAAAAAACTTTTCGAAATATTAATTTGAGGCCAAACCCCCAATCGAGGGCTTGGCACTTCACCGCAACACAACGCCTATCGTTGGCGAAATTGATATCATCCATTAATAAATAGATGACATTTATATCTTGATTTTAAATAATATTTAAATTTTGCTATCAGATTTGATCTATTTTTTTTCTTTTTACAAGTTGTACAATTGATGGAGTCCATCTGAAGTTCAAAATTACATGTATTATGAGGTTCTCTGTATCTGTGTAATGAAGTATCCCATATTTAGATTTTTACATTAAAAGAGTGTTGATGCATAGTATAAAAAAATTTCTGACTTTTGATTAGGACAATAAGTTTCAATTGAACCATTATTATCAGAAGAATTAAAGTGAAAATAGAAGCTAAACATTGTAAGAAATATTTTTGATTAAATATTACCCATAAAAACTTTTCTATTTATATTTAATAGTAAATAATAAAGTAATTAAGAAAACAAAATGCTAGTTATACGTAGTTGATTCATAAAGAGACTGATATATATTTTATGTAAATGCAAATGAGGTGAAATATAGAATTTTCCATGGTTTACTATATTCCGTTTTTTTTAATTGATTGAGAGATATTCTATTTTTTATATACACAAAAAAATATATCGATTACTTCAAAAGGTGTAAAAGTTGAAAAAAAGGACATTAATTGCGATTATAGCAATTTTAGCATTAGCAATTTTTATATTATTGACATTGAGCATGTCTTCTGTTTTAAGTAGCTCTGGAAATCTCTATTTAGTAATTTTCTTGGGCTTTTTATTGGCCATAACAGCTGGATTATTAATAAAAATCATCCCAAATAAATTTTCACCCAAATCCAAGGTTTCTCAAACTACAGTTATCATGAAACCCAAAAGATTACTAGCTAAACTTGTTTTTTCAAATGATATGGAGTTAATAATAAAAGAATATGAAAAGACATTTGGAAGAGAAGATTTTTTAGGCGTTGCCTTAGCTGATAATCTACTATTCATTGGGAAAGAACATTTCAAGATTAGTAGAATGGATGACGGATATTATATAGAAGACTTAGAAACCAAAAATGGAACCATACTAAACGGAGAAGATATAACCGGTTTGGGAAAGCAAAAATTAGTAAATGGCGATGAGATATTGGTTGCTAAGACATTAGATATAAGATATTTAGAGGAAAACATTTAATGGATGAAGGATATCTGAAAAAAAATTACTAAACAAAATTTACCCACAATCAAACATGAGTTATTTACATATTTTTTTTAGACGATCAATTAAATATCAGTCTAAATATCTAACCATTTTTAGAAGATCTTTTCCAGTCTTGATTTCTTTTTCCAGGTCCAGCTCAACATATGCTTTTTTACCCTCGCTGTAACTCGATGAAACAACCAATTGCCTTTCACCTATCAATTTAACCCCATCAACAGGTGTATGTCCCACTATCAAAGCATTACATCCTATATTTTTCAAAAAAGAGTCTACATCTTTTTTTGTGTAATCTCCATATCTATTCCATAAGAGTTCAAATAATCGCACGTTTTCTGAATAACCTGTATCAGTGATGTGAATTATCTCATCAATATTATTTATGTTCTTTGGAGGTCCTGCATGGCTAATGAATATTTTGTTTTTAGTTTTAACGGCTATAGGTAACTTTTTAAAGAAATTAGTATACTTTTCTAACTTTTGTTTCCATTTATCACCGAATCTTTCCTTAAGCAAAGTCTCAAAGTTTAAAGTTAGATTAATACCGGATTTATAAATTATTGTTTTTGACAAAATCGCCCATTCATGATTGCCTAACAGCAAATGGAATTTGCTTGAATTCTCGAAGTTATATTTCACTGAATCCAATATATTAATTGATCTATCATTTTCTAAACCTGTTGTGTGGATGAAGTCACCAGTTATGATCAGATGATTATCTTCATCTTTAAAATTCTCCCAAATATTCATTAATCTGTTAAAATCATCTAAATTACCATGTATATCTGTTATAACCAGGGCTTTCCCTTTTTTAGGTAATTCAATTA
>VGTM01000028.1 GCA_016874685.1 Methanobacteriota archaeon | reverse complement strand
GATGACAGCAATCCTTAGAAGCTTAGATCTTCTGGTAACTTCAAGATATCATGCTGCGATTTTATCTTTGGAATCAGCCGTTCCACAGATAGCTCTTGGTCATGATACTCGTCTTAAGGGCCTTTATCAGGATATGGAATTATACGACGATTATTTTGTCCATCATTCCTCCACGAAGATGTGGGACGAGGTCAAGGACAAGGTAGACGATCTTATCGAAAATCCTATAAAGATGAAAGGTATCCTAAAAAGAGCATTTAAAGAACATTTGATAAGAGCTCAAAGAAACCGTAAACTACTTCGAAATTTCATAAAAAAAAAGGGATGGAAAGTTAGAGAATGAGTGGAAATATATTGCTCACAGGAGCCACAGGTTTTCTGGGGACTCAAATAGCTCTACGCCTATTAGAACAAACCCCTTATAAAATCATCGCACTCGTTCGAGGAGATGACGATAAAGCTGCATTAAGACATATATCTCGTGCATGGTGGGAGTGGCCTGAACTCACAGGGACTATTGGAGATAGAGTTCAGGTGGTAAGGGGAGATGTCACTGAACAACTCCTTGGTTTAGAAAAGAAGGTTTATGATCAACTTTTATGCAATGTAACTCATATTATCCACACAGTTGCAGACCTGCGGCTTAACGCTTCCATAGAAGATTTAAGGAGAACAAATGTTCAGGGAACGGTTAATGTCCTGAAGTTGGCTGATTTGGCCCACAAAGACCATGAAATTTCAAGATTTTCATATATATCTACAGCATATGTAGCTGGTAGAAAGATGGGTCCTGTTTCTGAAGACTCCCTCAGCCATGAGGATGGGTTTTTGAACAATTATGAAAGGAGTAAGTTTGAAGGGGAAATACAAGTGAAAAACTCCTCTCTACCTGTATCTATATTTAGACCAGGCATGGTGGTGGGGGACTCCAAAACAGGCGCTATAAAAACTTTTAACACAGTTTATGTCCCAATCCGCTTATATTTAACTGAAAAAATGAGAATTATCCCAGTTAAACCTTCAATTAGAATTAATTTAGTGCCTGTGGACTATGTAGCTGATGCAGTGGTCCGTTTAACTTTTGATTCCAATGCTAAAGGTTTAACTTTCCACTTAACTGCTCCGTATGATTATCTACCTACTGTAGAGGAACTTGTAAAGTATGTACGGCACTGGGCCAGTGAAAAACTGGATGTTAACCTGCCATATCCCCGTTTCATTCCATTTTCACCCTCTATTTTTTCGAAAATTTCCTATTTGCAGCGATTAATGGGTCAAAAGCGAAGAAGATTAATAAATACACTTATTACTCTTGCTCCTTATTTGGGTGAAAAACGCCACTTTAACCGCGAAAATACAGACAGGCTACTGGGCCCGTATGAACTAAAATGGCAGGATTTTTTACCTTCACTTCTTAAATATGCAGTTTATATGGGATTTTTTCACCGATCTGAACGAACTGTGCATGAACAAATTCTTTTTCGGCTTAAAAGTCGCAGCCGACCAGTTGAATATTATGATATAGCTGGCGGCGAATTTATTAAGAGGTCTTCAGTAGAACTTCGTCAAGAAATGATTTATGCAGCTAGATCATTGCATAAATTAAATGTTAAGCCAGGGGAACGTATTGCTCTTTTAGGGTTCAATAGTACCCGTTACCTATCAGTGGATGTTGCAATTGGTTTATTGGGGGCAACAAGTGTTCCTATTTACTACACCAGCCCTGTAAATGAAATAAATGAAATTCTCAAAGATAGTGGTGCAAAAGTTCTTTTCGTTGGTATTTCAAAGCTATTGAATATTTCAAACAAAATTAAGACCAAAATTACTGTAGTTTCTTTTTGTAGAGAGTCAATGGATCTTCCTTCAGATGTCATGTCTTGGGAGGAGTTCCTTGCTCAGGGCAAAGAAACTGATAAACAGGAACTAAAAAATCACAAATTAAAAAATCAAAAAATAGAGACACAAGAAACCCAAGAAAATGCACCAGTAACTTTCAATGACATTGCAACGATCCGTTATACATCAGGAACCACTGGAAAACCAAGAGGGGTTATGTTTGCACATGGAAATCTTCGTTGGATGGCTGAATCACTGGCATCACTACCACCATGGAAAGATCGAAACAGTGAAGTAACATATCTCTCATTTCTACCTATGAACCATGTTGTTGAAGGAATTCTAGGAACTTATTCTCCCTATTACGCTCCCGCACCTTTAAAATTATATTTTCTGGAAGATTTCCAATACCTTCAACAGACTCTGCCGAGGGTTAGACCAAAAATCTTTTTTTCAGTTCCCCGTTTTTATGAAAAGGTATGGGCGGGTTTGATTGAAACCAGAATGGGCAAGATCTATATAAATTCTAATAAGGGGTTTAAAAAAAATATCTTAAAAAAAATCCTTCGAAGAGAGCTACTTAAAAAAACAGGTTTAAATCGCTGTGCACAACTCATTGTAGGTTCTGCATCAGTAAGTAATGATTTGCTTCAAGCATATCGAGATTTAGGAATAGAGGTTCATAATGCTTATGGTCTTACAGAAGCCCCTCTTGTTACTATCAACAGACTGGGTGAGAACAGAATAGGCACTGTGGGCAAACCACTCCCTTCTACCCATATATGTATAGCTCAGGATGGTGAAATTATGGTGAAAGGTCCACAGGTGACATCAGGCTATTTTAACACAGATACGGATTCGCTATTTAGAAATGGATGGCTTTTTACTGGTGATTATGGTCATCTTACTTTTGAGGAGGACCTGGTTATCGATGGACGTAAGAAGGAAATCATAATCAATTCATATGGAAAGAGTATAAATCCATTGAAAATTGAGGCTATGCTTAGAAATATTCCTGGAATTTCGGAAGCAATGCTAATTGGCGAGGGAAAGCCATATTGCAGTGCTATTTTATGGGTAAAAGATGAAGTTGATTCAAGTGGAATACATGAAAACATCGAAAATTTAAATTCTAGACTTTCACGACCTGAACAGATCAAGCGTTGGGCGATAATAAACGAAGAAATTTCCATAGAAGGTGGTGAATTAACTGCAAATCTTAAAATTAAACGAAAACCAATTATTCAACGTTATAAAAATGTTATAGATTCTTTATATGAAAATGGAAATATAAATGGGAGTCAACAAGAAGTTTTAATTCATGGGGATGGGTTGGTGGATAATAATGAGTCTTAAATTGAGAATAGCTTCTTTTTGGATTCCAGAATCTCTACTTATAAAGGAACTTGATAGGGTTGCAAAATTGACCATCAGTGAACTTGATAAAGTTTTGAAAGAATATGCTGGTGATTCACATTTTTTAGGTACTGAAGATTATATGTTAAATGGAGATATCACTGAAAGAAGAGCAGCCATGGCAGCTGCCCATAATGTCCGTGTAAATGCTCTTGTGAATGCTATTGGTTATAATAAAGCCATTAAAATTGGTAGAGAAGCCATGTTCAGGGCAGGAGAGCGATTAGGGCAAGATGCCCGTGGACGTTTCGGAGTGGGGGAAAGTCGTCAGGATCTCATTTTGGCGGCAAGGATTCTTTACAAAGTACTTGGCATTGATTTTGAGGTTAAAGAGCAAAATGGAAATATAATTTTGCTGATACAAAGATGTGCTCTTGCCAACTATTATCTACTAGAGACATGTAAAGTTTTAAGTGCCGCAGATGAGGGGGTGGTTCGTGGGCTAAATGAAAATTTTACAATGGCTTTTAGGGAAAGAATAACAGAAGGGGCACCGGAATGTATTGCCATAATTGAGTTAAAAGATTTAAAATGAGTTGATATTATGAGAGCTATTGTGGTGGGTAGTGGAGCTGGAGGTGCAACAGCTGCCCGTGAATTAACATTGAGAGGTTACGAAGTTTTAATATTAGAGGCAGGAAAACAATTTCAACCTTTCATTCGACATCTGTCTTGGACAGAGCCACTACGTCGTTTTGGGCTTTTGGGAAGCGAAAAAACTATTACCCGATTTTTCCCTCCCATGAATATCATTCGTTCAGAGAAGGATATGGTACTTGTAAGGGGTTTAACTACAGGAGGTTCTACAGTTTTATCCTGTGGTAGTATGGTAAGGGCTGAACGTGGTTTAAAGGAAATAGGTCTTGACCTAAAATTTGAATTTGAAGAATTAGAAAAACTAATTGGTGTTCAACCATTTCCTAAAGAAAGGTGGCGTCCATTAACCCGGCGCATGTTTGATGCTGCAGAAGATTTGGATCTAAATCCAAATCCCACTCCAAAGGCTGTAGAAGAACTTAAATGTATATCGTGTGGTCTTTGTGAGCTTGGTTGTGTTAATGAGGCACGTTGGGATTCGTGCAGGTTTTTAGATGAAGCTATTATTAGAGGGGCCACTTTGAAAACTTCTTCTCCTGTTGAAAAGGTTATTATAGAAAATGGAAAAGTTACAGGTGTTGTTGTCAGATCAGGAAGAACAAAAAATACGTTTAAAGGGGATATGGTGGTTTTAGCTGCAGGTGGAATTGGAACAGCCCAGATATTAAAAGCTTCAGGACTACCAGCTAAAGACAATCTCTGGGTGGATATTGTGCTTACTTTAGGTGGAATCTCGAAAGGAGCTCATCAACTTAAGGAACCGCCAATGGTATGGTATACTCAGCATGAAGATTACATACTTTCTCCATATCTAGATATACTTTCGCACTGGTTCCATAAGCCATGGAGAAACGTTCCTATAGAAGATCGTGTAGGAATCATGGTAAAATTAGCAGATTTAGAGGAAGGTTCAGTCTATGCAAACGGAAAGGTAGAGAAATCCATAACCCCTCATGATCATATACGCCTCAAGGAAGCTATATCTCAGGCAAAACTTGTAATGAAGTTTGCAAGCGTCTCAGGACCATACATAGAAGGTCTTCATAATGGAGGGCATCTTGGAGGAACGGTTCCCCTAAGAAGTAGCGACATTTCTTCAATGAAACCTCCATGGCTACCTGAAGGATTATGGGTAGCTGACCTATCACTAGTGCCTAGATCACAGGGCCTCCCAACAATTCTTCTCACCGCTGCTATTGCGTTAAGGGTGGTAAAAAAGATTGACGAATATTTGAAGTGTAAATAATTGCAATTGTTTATAAGGAAATGATAGTTTAAAAGATTTGAAAAAAGATTCTATATTCATTTTTTATTGATAATTTAACGATTTAATCGGCAAAATTTAAGAATTAACTTAAATTTGAAGATAATTTGATAAAATAATTAAATAAATAAAAAATTGAATTTAAATTAAGTCAATTTAATGATGAATATAAATATTAAAGAATTATATTTGAAAAATGTATAATCTCAGACAATAATTAAATTTGAAGATATAAATAAAAGAAGAAATGTTTGGGTTAAACGTTTCGTCCTGAGTTAAAATAATTTAAATAAATTTAAATACGTTTATTATATTCCAGTTCTTTAAAAGTAATAATAAATTTGGTGCCTTGACTTTTATCCAATTCTATTGTCCCATCAAGCTGTTCTACTAGGCTGTTTACTAACTGCATGCCTAACGATTCTGTATTTCTAAAGTCCAAGTCTTCTGGGAAACCCTCACCATTATCGCTCACAGTTAATATAAACTGATCATCCTTTGAATATAATTCAATGTTCAATTCACCATCTTTCTCATCTGGAAAAGCATGTTTTAGTGAATTTGATACTATTTCACTTATAATAAGGCCAAGAGGAGTTGCTGTCTCAATGTTTAAGGAAATATCTTCGATTTTTATATTTAATTTGAGTGGTTTTTTATCGAAACCATAAGAATAAATTAAATCAGTCGTTAATCGTCGGATATATTCGTCTATGTTGATTTTTGTAAGATTTTTTGATTGATACAGGCCTTCGTGTAAATAGGATATTGATTTGACACGATTCATACATTCATCAAAAATATCGTTCATTTCCTTATCATCAATATATTTGGATTGAAGACTCAGGAGACTAGAAATTATTTGTAAATTGTTTTTTACACGGTGGTGGATCTCTCGCAAAAGCAATTCTTTTTCTTTGAGTGATTCTTTGATTTGTTTTTCGGATTTTTTTCGATCGGTGTTATCTAAAATTGACACTAAACTTTTGTCAGTACCTGGAATTAGTGTTGCGTTGATAATTACCTCTTTTATCTTTCCTTTTTTATCTATAAGCCGTGCATCGTAGGTTTTTGGAGCAGAATTTGGATCAATTCTTCTCAGCCGATGATATTCTTTCATTTTCTCTCGATCATCTTCTGCGGCAAATTCAGTCCAACTCCTCTTACCTTCAATTTCTTCTTTTGTATAACCTGATAGGCTCTCAAATTCCTTGTTTATAAGTGATACTGTTGTATCTTCTTCAATTATTATAGTAGAAATTCCTCTATCTTCAAATAATGTCTTATACATATTTTCTGACTTTTTTAATGAATTTTCAGCCTTTTTTTGCTGTGTAATGTCTTCAACAGACATTAAATATTCTCCAGTTTCCATAAAGCCTGTTATGAACTTAATTGTTTTTATTTCACCATTTTTACAGGTCACATTGAATATTCTTGGCTGTTTTTCTCCAGGTTTGGCATCTTTAAAATCATCAACCCATGTTTTTATAACCCTTTTCCTATATTTTGGGCTTGGAAACGCCTTCTTAGACCATTCTTTTTCATTGGGAATATCTTCTAAATCATAACCAAAGATTTCCTTAAATTTTGGGTTGATATATTTGTATGTTCCGTCTTTATAGATTAAAACCATGCCGAATGGAGCATTTTCAGCTAGTGTCATAAATTTGACTTTTTCCATTTTTAATGCTTTTTCAACATTTTTAACATTTGTAATATCAATAAAACTCTCAAGAAGACATTTATGTCCCTTCAAGGTTACTGGAACCACACTTTTGATTATGGGTATTTCATTGCCATTAGAATCCAGAAGAACGCGTTCAGAATTATCAACGACCTGATTGAGATCGGTTATAGGACATTTTCCTTCTTCGGCCGGGCATATAAATTTATGGCAGATATTTCCAATTATTTCTTCCTCTGGAGTGCCTATAAGCTCTGATGCAACCTTATTTAAGTATATTATTTCATGAGTATTTTCGTCAACCACCACGATTCCTGTTTGTATTGTGGATAATATTGTTTTTTGATATTCTTCGCTTTCTTTTAGAGACTCTTCGACCTTTTTACGCTCAGTAATGTCAGTCAGGAGACCTCCTATACCCACAACTTCACCTTCTTTCATGATTGGTTGGCTTGAGGAACTTAGATAAAAAATATCACCATCCTTGCCAAATATCCGGAACTCTTTATACTCTTTCTCACCATTCAAAGTATGTTTAATACTACCAGAAAGACCAGCTAAATCATCAGGATGCACTAAATGTGAATAATGTTTATCTAATAATTCTTCGGCTTTGTGACCGCTAATTTTTTCTATATCCGGGCCGATGTAGGTGAAATTCCCTTCAGCATCCAAAGTAAAAATAACATTATCCATGTGCTCGACAACGGTGGGGTATTTTTCTTCAAGCTCTTCAAAAACTCTTTTGATGGTAGGAGTAAGGTTGTGGAGTCTATCTTTTAGAACGTAGCCGTTAGCACCTCTTTTAAGTGTTTCGATCGCAAAATTTTCATCTATTACACCGCTTACATAAATAAAAGGCAGTTCTGGGTATTTATCTCTTGTAATTTCTAATGCGTTCAGACCTTCAAAAGAGGGTACTTTATAATCTGCAAGGATTAAGTCAGGTTTAAATTCTTCAAGTGACATTATAAAATCTTTTTTGTTATCTACAGCTTCCGATGAAAAGTCTATTCCCCCTTTACGCAGTTCACGCTTCACAAGCTCAACATCATCAGGGGAATCTTCTAATATCAGGATTTTGATCTTTTTCATAATTCAATACCCTATGATTTATTTATTTATTTTTAGTATTTGGGAGCATTAAATGTCAATTAAAGAACTATTATAATAATATAGGTCTGTAGAATCTAATTGATATTTTTTTTATTAAAAAATATTCTAATCACAATTAATTATATATTATTAAATGAAAATTTTTGAAGGACTTTATAATTATATAGCTTTTATGTATAAACTAGATATAATTTAAATGTAATATTTCGATTTTTAACTTCCAAGTTCTTTTAAATAGATAAATTCGAAGATTAAATATGGTATATTTATTTTACAATAAATAATTGAGGATGAAGTCTTATAATTCAATAAAAAAAAACCATTAAAACAAATCTAGTTCGATAAAATCTTCAATAACTCATTTATCGAAGTTTAAGAGCTTTAAACCTTTCAGAATTTTCATACTTTTAATATATAGTAATTTGTCGGGTTCTATCAGTCCTCTAAGAGACTGGAGAGATAAGCCATCATTTCAATTTCTTCCCTTGCTATATAGTCTTCAAGTTTATATTTGGCTTCATGAGAACCTAAAGGAAAATATTCTTTTTTGAAATATAATTTTATGTATAGTTCTCCAGATCTTTCGGTTACATCTTCAGTTAAACGTTCCAATAGTTTATTTAGAGTTTCATAGTCAATTCCACTAACTTTGAAGGAAATATAATATTCTTTAGAATCTGGTGAAATTCCATAATCAACGATTTTAACCTCCATTATTAAGCCTCCTTTTAAAAGTTTTTTTCCCATATCTTTTATTAATTTGTGCATAGATTATCATTACATTTTTTAAGGAGGCATGTTTTGCTCATGTTTTCTTTGATAAACAATTAATCATATCTTATTAGATGGTTCATTATCGTTTGATTCGAGGAAAATTAAAAATGGCAGTTTTAAGAGAGACGGAGGGTTGATCTTGCGATGATCAAATTTTAAGATAGCATATGATAACATATAAGAATTTATTGGCTTTAATTTTCTATATAAAACCACCGTTTGTCTATTTATCCTAATGCTACGTTTAGAACCATCATCAGCGCAAATCCCATCATGGCAGATATAGTAGCTAAATCTGTATTTTCACCCCTCTGGCATTCTGGTACCAGTTCCTCGATAGCTACAAATATCATGGCACCAGCTGCAAAACCCAAAGCATATGGTAGCACTGGTTTTGAAATGGTGACTAAAACCGCCCCTATAACACCAGCAACAGGTTCAACCATTCCTGATAACTGACCATACCAGAAACTTTTTAACCGGGATTTACCTTCACCTCGAATCGGCATAGCCACGGCAATTCCCTCAGGAAAGTTATGAATACTCATACCGATGGCTAAGGATATGGCTGCAGCAAAAAAAGTTGGACTAGAGCTTACACTTGCGGCTCCAAATGCTACACCAATTGCAAGTCCTTCTGGAATACGGTGCAAAACCATAGCTAGTATAAGTAACCTGTTACGCTTCCAGGCCGTCTTGATACCTTCAGCTTCTTCTATTGGACTTCCAGGATGAAGGTGGGGAAGTATTCGGTCGGTAATCCCTAAAAAAAGTCCTCCCAAAATAAATCCTACTGTAGCTGGAAGCCATGTAGGAATACCTGTACCTACTGCCATTTCAATGGCAGGGGCAAGGAGGGACCAGAAACTTACTGAGATCATAATACCTGCAGCAAAGCCAAGTGAAGCATCTAACATCTTTCTATTTATTTTTTTGGTGGCGAAAACTGTCGCTGCTCCCAAAGCTGTCGATGCCCAAGTAAATGATGTTGCAATGAGAGTAAGGATAACAGGATGAATAACATTAAAATCTATCATATTTCTATTTTCCGTATATACCCATTTAAAACTTTATATTTTCTATAATCTTTCAATCAAAAAAATTATATCATTTTGGAGAGTTAATGAAAGCTTCATTTTTTTTAAATTGAAAAAATAACACTTTATTATGCAATTTCTTCTTCATCTTCATAAACATGTATACATGCAACAGGACAGTTTTCTGCTGCTTCAATACTGCATTCTAAATCTTCCAACTCTATTCCTTCATTTTTATCTATTTTTATGGATCCTTTCAAATGTGAAAACCCATCTTCGTCTATTTTCCATAGCTCAGGACAAATATCCACACAATTTCCGCATGATGTGCATAGATATTTTTCCATTTCTACTTTGAATACCACCTATTTCACCTTTTTTATGAATTTAATTGATGTTCCCTTGGTTCTAACTCGTGATTTTATTTTTTTAATAAAAGAAATTAAAAAAAGTCAGAATGTATTTTTTGCTTTAATTATTTGTTATTTGTCTATTATGCGAGCTTTCATGGAATTTAATGAAGATGTTACTGACTTTAGGCTGGCTTTGAGGCTGAAATATGCTAATTTTAAAATATCTGAATCGAATTATCAACATAAATTCCTGAACCAACAAGATAAACTTTGTTTTTGAATTTTGCTTTTTTTATGTAGGTTATTTTTAGAGACGGTTTTTTCTCTCCAGGTTTTGGCCACATGTATTCGACCCAACCTTCTCCTTTTTCTGCTGCTTCTATAAAAAGCTTTCCTATTGGTTTTCCTGTGATATCTTTAAGTTCGCTCATGTTTTTATTCTCACCACTTGGATCTGGTGGGTATACAACTCTTAACCCATCTAATTGCCAGACAAATATATAGCGATCATCTTTGTACCATTTACTACTTCTCAATTCTGGGAAAGATGCCTCTCCCTTCGCTTCTATTAATTTGACAGCTTCATTAACATAAGAGACTAGTTCTTCTTTTTGTCTTTGCTGTTGGCACTGTACTTTATCATAAAAACCTGCAAATGCTAAAATTACTAAAAAAATTAAAGCAAAAGTTAACATATACTTTCTCAAATTATTCTTCCCCCCTTTTTCATCAAGATTAAGAACATAAAAAGCTTTTTACTTAATCATCGTTTTTTTATGATATAAAATCATTGATGCCTAGATTTCTTTTTATAACCATTATTTCCTACTATTTTAACAATTGACCAGTTTTTTAAAGGGATATTCTATGGATTATTTTATAAATCTATTTTTTACCTAGTTTATCCAGTGCACCTTTAATTGCCTGTTGAACATCAGGATTTTTATCTTCATTTAATGCTGTCTTTAATGGTTCGATTGCTCCCTCATTCCCAATTTTACCAAGGGCGGTTGCTGCATATGCACGCACGAGGAAATTTGTATCTTTTAATGCTTGGGTTAGGGGTTCAACAGCTCTTTCATCTTTCATTTTACCAAGAGCAGTGGTTGAACAAGCCCGTACCAGGTAATTATCATCCTTTAAAACCTTTTTTAAAGGTTCAACAGCTTTTTCAACACTTATTTTACCGAGAGCTTCCGCAGTCTCACAAACAACACTCTCATCTTCATCACCTAGAGCTTCTATAAGAGCTTCAACTGCTCTTTCATCTTCGAGATAACCAAGAGATAAAGCTGCAGCCTCCCTAACATGCCAATAACTATCCTTTAAAATTTTGATAAGTGGCTCAACTGCTCTTCTATCTCCAATTCTACCGAGAGATAAGGCCGCTGCTTCCCTAACAGGCCAATGCATGTCTTTTAAAGCTTCTATAAGAACTTCTACTGCTCTACTATCACCAAAACTACCCAAAGCTTCTGCTGCTGCTTCCCGAACCTTACTATCTCTCTGATTTTTCACAATATCTATCAGTCCTTCAACATCGCCATTTTCTTTGATTTTTGCCACATCTGACTTAGAAACATCATCAGAGGTTTTCATTTCCCATTTCTCCTAATTTTATTAGATAATTGCTTTGAAAGGCACGTTTAATAAGCGATTTTTTAAGATATTAAAATCTTGAAGAATCTCAACTTTCATAATCTCAACTTTCATTTTAAGTTCAAATTATTATATTTATTTTGTTTTAACACATTTAAGAATATATTCTGAAATATTGAAGGAATTGTATAATACAATAGAATTATTTAATAAAATTTTTATTTTTTTCCTTAAACATCCAATTCTTAAAAACAAAAAATATGTATTAATAATGTTATTTAAACAATTAAAAAGTCATAATTCATTTCATAATTATGATTTTTCTATTTCTAAATTTCTAAGTAACGAAAAAAACTAATTTAGAACTAGTTTCTGTTCTATAAATTAAGAATATTAATAAATTGTTATAATTCTTTTTGCATGATAAATCGATGCTCACCGTGTCCATAATAATCTTTAATTGCTATTTTCCCGTATATTTCAATAGTTTCATAACCGGGTTCTGTTTTAGAAAAATTAAAACCAAGACTTTTGTATAAATTTATGGCAGGTGTATTTTCGGGTTTTACAGATAATTCAATATATTTTACACCATCCATTTTCCTGAAAGCGTCTATACATCTCTTCTGCAATTCTCTGGCGATACCTTTTCTCTGGTAATCTTTTATAACTGCAACTTGCCTGATCCAGCCTTCCTCAGGAACCACCTGACTTCTCATCCCGTACACATATCCAACTGGTTTACCATCATGTTCTGCTATGAATATAGTGGTCCTGTGGAGCCTTTCAGAAACTTTAAAGGTTATGGGAGAAGTTTCGTTTCCTTTAAATGCATCTTCATTGATTTCACGGATTTTAAGGAAATCGTTTCTCTTACACATTTTAAATTTAATATCTTGCAGTTTTAAATCTTTGTTGGGCAATTAATCACCAATAATCAAGTAATTAATATTCAGATTTTTTTTATATTAGGGGTTACAACTTTTTCAAATATAACTATTTCGAAATTATTTGTGATTTTACGGTTATTCGATTCATAAACGTTTTAAATTGAGGAAAAGTATTAAAACAAAATTTAAATTAACTTTATAATCAACATATTCATACATTTTTTAGGGAAATTTTCTTTTTGGTTGTGATTTCTGTTTTAAGAAACCTCTTTTGATGATTAAGAATTTTTAGAAACGTATTATTATGATTTATTGCATATAATGTATTAAATGAAAGAATTATCTGTTCTTAGTCCATAAAGTTATATTATGAAATATTTGGTAAGAGAGAATCCTGAGGCAATTGAAACACTTGAGCTTATTGAGGATGCTTTTTCTAAAAGAGCTTTTTTAATTTTAATATCCTGTTGTAGGGTTAAATATGAGGGGAGAGCTGTAAGCAGACTGGGGTTAGGTGATAGGATCCTAATTATCAAGGCAGATGGGTCCTTTCTAATACATCAGAACAGAAATTTGGAACCTGTAAACTGGCAACCTCCAAAAACTAAATTCAAAACTATGATAAAAGACGATATTGTTTACATAAAGGGAGTAAGAAGGTATCCAAATGAATCATTGGAGGTTGAAATTCATAAGACTTACCTGGTGTCATTTTTTATTGGAGAAGATACTAAATCATTGGAGTTAGCAGGTTATGAGGAAGATATGGCTGATATGATTTTTAAAAATCCTGATCTAATTGAGGAAGGGTTCAGACCAACATCTAGGGAATATTCAACTTCCCAGGGTTTTATTGACATTATTGGAAAGGATAAAAATGGTAATATAACAGTTTTAGAACTTAAAAGTAGACATGCAGGTGTAAATGCGGTTAAACAGCTAAAAAGATATCTTGAAGACTTTGAAGATCATAAAAAATTTGTTAGAGGAATTTTAGTAGCTCCATCAATAACAGAAGATGCACGTGAACTACTCGAGGAGAATAAAATGGAGTTTGTATCATTGGAACCTCCAAATGAACTAAAAAGAGAGGGAAATGTGACTTTAGACTTTTATCGATAAACGATACCTAGTTTAGCATTAGAGTTATGTTTGTAGAGTCATTATATCTCAGTTATCTATGATCATCACTACACTGCTGTTACGGAGAACCTTACAGATATCCAGCACGACTACAGAAACTATATAAATGCTGTTATGCATGTACACATGAGCGAAAAATATTGTCTAGAGGTCATCGTGGTTAAAGGAGATGTAAAATACATCAGAGGACTTACAGAGAAGATTATGAGACTTAAAGGCGTTGAACATGCGAGATTAACAAGCACAACAGCTGGAGAAACAATTGAAGTTGAAGCTGAAAGTCAATAAGATCCATTTAACCTTTAAAGTTGATTCAAATATTTTTTTTCTTTATTTTTCAATTTCTATTTAATGTGCATCTTCCATCAAAATCATAGGGTTTCCCATGACTGCCCATATTATAATTGTCTTCTAACCATTGAAGGAAATTTATAACCATTTTTTCATCAAAATTGCATTTATGACCTTGAGTTGAGTGTGTTACAGTCCTAAACTCTTTAGGAAGCTTTATAGCCCTTTTTCCAAAGTAATAGAAATAATCTGAAATAAGGACGTTTTCGGATTTCAAATCATTATCCATATTTTCTTCATCATGGAATGGGTTCATTTTTTGCAGGTATTTCCCGTCTTTTTTGTAATATATGCTATCATTTCGAATATGGAATCTTTTATCTCGAAAATACATGTCAAAAGTTAATCTTTCACTAACTCTCATTGCATATATGAGTCTATTTTGACCTACATTTTTCTTAGAACCCGTACCTATAACCCAATCGCCAACATCAGCGGTTTTGCGAATTATTGGTTTGCAACATGCCAGTGTACAGTAATGTCCAGATGGATGCGGTGCAAAACCGGTATCCGATGTAACAACATATGAATAAAACCTAAAGGTGTTTCCATTAGGTAATTTATATTTATTACAAGCCATATTATCTCTTTTTCAAAATTTCCTCTACAATCTTTATTTTATCATCAGTCAAACCATACAATTCATAAACTAATGTATCTATCTGATTATCCGTTGCATCAATCTGTCGCTGGATTAATTCCTAATTCGTATTAGTAAAAACTGGTATTTTGGATCGATTTTTATAAAATTTTCCTCTGATAAATATTAAATAATAAACATTTTAAATGTAGTATAATCATGAAAATTATAGTAAATAGTATTTATTTTAGATTTTATAAAATTATCAATATTAAAGTAGTTGGCTTATTTTGGTTTGTTTCTTCTTATTAATGGTGTGGTTGCTTCTTTTTTTGTATTTTTGGTCAAATTGCTGTTCAGAGTATCTTATAATCTCTATAAGATGTTTGTACCTTATTTTGTTTGTTATAACCATCTTAATTGGAGCTGTTCTGTCAATTTTTTGCATATATATCCCATACAGACTTTTTCTTCTCTTTTTGTATTTATCGTCTACCTTTGAAAGGTAATATTCGCCTGATACTTCTTTGGAATTAAATAACCCGTCTATTTCAAATTTAATATTACTTATGACGCCTGTTGCCAGATTCAAGTCCATTGTATCAACAAATTCCCCTTTCTCCATTATTTTGGAGTTAATCTGGTATAATCCATCGATATATTCTAAAATGCCACTATGCCAGCTATTAAAGTCCTCACTTGGGAAAATAAGCAGGTCATCAGTTTTATGAAATAGTTCTGGTTTGTATGCTAATATTTTCTTCCTGTCCATGATGCCATAACTTAACCTCATCTACATCCCAAGTACTAGCATTTTAAAGATAAATAGAAGTCCTTAATTTTGCTGGAACCTTGCTTTCAGATTCTCCAACAACATCCACATGATCAGTGATAGTTCCATAGAGATAGACATCTAAACATGTTTGTATAGGTTTTCTATCGAAAATTAGGTTAATATTAAGCTCGATTAACTTTACAATCTCCATTATATCTGACCAATAGCCCAGAAGTAAAAAATCCTTTCCAGTTTTTAAATAGCCATCAACCTTGAAGATATATCGTACAAAATCCATAACAGAATTATATCTGTTTTTAAATTCTTCTCTAGTGAAAATGATAACTTCTTCATGTTCATTAAATAATTCAGGATTATATGGTAACACTATCCGTCCACAAGGTACTCCCCGGCTTACTCTCATATCACATTCACCTTCTCCCATGTGGGTGTAATTGTATAAAACTAGTAGTTTAAGGGAGTTGAGGTAGAGAGCATAAAAAAAGTAATTGCAATAAAATTTTTGATATAAATATAACAAATAAACAATATCATAATAATTGGAGCGTGATAAAATGCCTGTGGTCCATGTAAATGTATGGAAAGGTTTTGAACAAGAAAAAATCAACTATTTAATTGAAAACTTGACTAAAGTCTTTGTGAATTTGGATATTCCAGCAGAAGCGGTAGAGATCCTAATACACGAAGTCCCACAATCTCATTGGGGAATAGGTGGAATACCAGCTTCAGAAAAATTTAAGGATGTTGACATACCTGGATGGAACCGAAAATAATAAGCCACTTAAACAGCTTCATGTGGGGTATAGAATACAATAAGAGAAATTATATTAATTTATCCGAAATCACTGCAGTTATATAAATTTTAAGGATTCATAATCCTTAAAATGAGTTTCACGACTTCAACCAAGGTCGCGATTACTAAACCTATCATTCCTATTATAAGGACAATTTTCACAGCATATGTGATGTATAGCTGGCTGAAAACAAAAGGAAATACCGTGTATAAGAAGTAAGCGACCATAAAACCCAGAATGTTCAAAAGTATCTGGATTATGCTTCGGAACCATCCAGAGTGGTAAACTAAAAAGAGTATATTCGCAACTATAGTTGATCCAATGGATATGTTAAATATCCATATAACATCCTGAAAGGATGAAGTGATAAAACTAAGATTCCAGGAAAGCACGTTGTTGACTATGTATAATAAAACAATGTTAACAATAATAGTACCGACGAATTCTGATGTTTTAGGTTCTTTTTCTTTTAATAGATTCTTTAAAAAATTCCCATCCTCTTTCTGGTTTTTTACATCATCAGATGTTTCTTTCATGAATCATCACTCTCTTAGTTGAATTACGGCCTTGAATCTGTGTAACTATAACTATTATTCTCTAATTTTTTTTATATTTGTTATTAATTCTCTTAATTTCTACTTTAATAAATTTAACCCCCCCATCAAGTAACATTTAGACTGTTTAAACTCTTATCCATCTTTGTTTGGTTTTGATTTATAGTATCTTTCAACAGATGTGAATATCATGCGATATAATTTTTCTATGTGATACAATTTTTCATTATAATCCTTTAATTTCCCGTCCAAATAAGTCAAATAAATCTTTAATTTCAATCATATTAATCTCAATTATTTCAAACTATCTTCTACAATCTTTATTTCCTCCTCACTCAACCCATAAAGCTCATAAATCATTATGAATATTATTATTCATCCCAATATCTCTAAGATCAGGTTATTTATTGTATTGCAAAAAATAATCAGAAACCTAATCAGAAACCTAATCAGAAACCTAATCAGAAACCTAATCAGAAACCTAATCAGAAACCTAATCAGAAACCTAATCAGAAACCTAATCAGAAACCTAATCAGAAACCTAATCAGAAACCTAATCAGAAACCTAAGTTAACACGTAATGAACACTTCTACCCTTACCTTTTCTTTTAATGACATCTAATTCCATCAATTTTGAGATTTCACGTTGTGCTGATGTATGAGACAAATTAAACATGTTTCTTATGTCTCTATTTTTAATTTTATCTTCTCGTATTATAAATTCAACGATTTTCATCTGCCTATCATTTAAAGCGATCTGTCATCGCTCTTTAAGAATTTTAACATCCTTACTCAGTCCCATAACTCGCTCTTTGACGGATTTTATATTGATCGCAACCCCGTCAGTGAAATATTCCAGCCAGCCAGTAAATCGAGTGTTCCAGGTCAATTCTTTTAATTAGAAGGGATTTAGCATCCTTAAAAACTGAATAAAATTCATTTAAGCTGTGATATACAGTCTGGAAACCTGAAATAACAAATTATATGCTTATTAGAACTATTTATTATTACGGGTAAAACCTGGAAGTCAGTTACCTTGAGGTGCACATTCTTAGTACTTCCAGGTACTGTTTAAGGTTATTTTAAATATTAGGATTGGATAGATTGATTATTCCAAAACAAATATTGTTTTTACTTAATTCATCACTGAAATCTGTAAGATCTGAGTCGTTTGTAACTACAGGAACGTTATAATCTGCTGAATAGCATAATAAAACCATGTCCTCATAGGATGGTACCGGACTTGTAGTTCCTTTTCTCTTCAAGTGTTCCATCATTGTGGGCGTACCATCAAGGGAAAGATAAAATCTTTTAACAGTTTCAATATCATCTCTGGATGGTTCATATTCAATTACACTAAACCAGGACTTCTCCAGTAACTTTTGAAGCTTTCTTTTAACCCTTTCCTGAATGGATAAACGTCCGGCATCCCCCAACCTCTTCCAGCCAAATAAATTTCGATTTTTAGGGTCGTTGCAGTATTCATCAACGATCTTGGCCAGGCCTTTTCTCTGAATCTCAGCCATTATCAGCTCCAGGGTTATGATATCGATGTTCTGATCTAGGAAAGATTTTGTTAATATTTGAGCTTTATCAGTTAATTCCAGAACTTTGAGCACTACTTTACTTCCCCTGATCTTTATTTGAACATAAAAACAGTAGTATATAATGGGATTAGCATCAAAAAGTACTTGTGAGTATTGGGGAGGCGGGTTCTTCATCTTCATCCTCTAGGAAAAGTTCTAGGTCAATATCGTCATCATCGAGGTTTGGAAGGATCTTTAATTCCCTGCTAGTTACATCCTGGACATAAATGAATTTCTCCCTGAGATCCCTTAAATTCAATTCAGAGAGAAGTTCGGGCTTCTCTAAAATAAGCTCGTTCAACTCTACAACATCCTTTAAATAGGAGTATACGCTGGTTAAAAGAAGGTCTTTTTTAACAGAATCTGTTAATTTCTCTTTTTTAAGGGCCAGAGCACAGTAATCAAGAGATCCCCTCACAAATAGGGAATTGTTGCTTGATTCCTGATTTCTGAAAATTGTTATTAAATCCATTATATCAATCAAAATCTGCCTCTTCAATCTTTTGTTCGTCTTTTCATCCCTTATATGAC
>VGTM01000027.1 GCA_016874685.1 Methanobacteriota archaeon | reverse complement strand
GTCAGCAGGAGATACTGGAAAAATTAGAATTAGATTTAAATACCGACCATATTGTATTAAGGAAGGTCAAAAACTCATATTTAGAGAAGGTAGAAGCAAGGGTATAGGTTCTGTGACTAAGATCCTCTAATAATGCCAGATATATAAAAAATTTCAAAAAAAATATTAATTATTTATTTTACTATATTGGCTTATCACATTTATTATGATTATATAACCTTTTTTATATCATCTAACATTTCACAAACCTTACAAACTTCCAAAGAAGATGTTTCACCACATTTTTGACATTCATAAAGTTCAGGTGAGGTTTCTTCGGGTTTAAAAGTTTTCTCAAAAGATTTAAGAATTCCAAGTTTAGTTCCGGGTCTCTCTGACTCCATTTTATTTAAAAAATCTTTTGTTTTTGATCTAAGAGACATGTGAGAATATGGACATTCTGCGAAATGCGCTCCAATATTGTTTAAAACTGCCCATATCCCAACTTCCCTCTCTGGAATATTCCAGAGTGGTTTTATCCTGGGAACGAGTTTTGGGTGAATTTTGCGCGATTTAGGACCAAATTTTCCAAATTTTCTAAAATCAGCGCGTGCAAAGCTCATGAGAAATGATTGAACTTCATCATCAAGATTGTGACCTGTTGCTATTTTACTAGCTCCAATTTCATAAGCAGTCTTATTAAGGAGGTATCGGCGGAGGACACCGCAGGGAATGCATGCACTTTTGTAAAGATTTGAAATATCATCAATTCCAAATCCAAATTCATCTTTAAAGAATTTTTTAACCAGCTCCACTCCCATATCATCTGCGTTTTTTTCAGCGATTTTTAAACCTTCTCGACGATATCCAGAAATTCCTTCATGGATCGATATAGCTAGCAGGTCAAAATTAAAATCCTTCCTAAGTTCATTCAGGATATGTAGAGTTAATACACTATCTTTTCCACCTGATAATGCCACTGCTACTTTTTCGCCGGGTTTAATTAACTTATACTTTTCCACTGTGTCTCTGATTCTTTTTTCCAGGTATTTATTGAAATTATTGAAATTCTCGGATTTCATCTTTCCAGTTTTCATCTTTCTCATAAAAATTATATAATAATCAATACATAAAAAAGTACATGATATCTGCAGAACTAACCATAATTCCTATTGGGACAGGTAAAACGAGTATAAGTAAATATATAGCTGCTGCAGTGCAAGCTTTAGATGAAATGGGTTTAAAATATGAAATAAGTGGAATGGGAACTTCAATAGAAACAGATAATCCTGAAAAACTTTTTAATGCTGTGCAAGCAGCTCATGAAGCAGTGTTTAGGGAAGGGGCTAGGAGGGTTGCAACTAGCATAAAAATAGATGATAGAAGAGACATTGAAAGAACCATGGCAAATAAGGTTTCTTCAGTTAAAGAAAAGCTCTAAATAGCCTAAAATCATCTTAGCTATCCACAACTTCCGAATCCGTCCATATATTCAACTCCAACTTGGTCCAATTTCCCCATTATTTACCTAAATTCAGATTATAGTCCCGGATGCATCTTCAAGAGTCTGTACTATTTCCTTAAGGTCCTCAACCCTTAAAGCCGGATGAACCGGTATAGAAAGTACCTCTGCTGCAGCCTTTTCAGTCTCTGGGCAGAAGGCTCTATAACCTAAATCCTCATAAAGTTTCTGTTTGTAGATAGGCTTAGGATAATGTATTCCAGTTCCAATTCCCTCATTATTTAAGAATTTGATATATTTTACGCGTTTATCATCCCCCACTCGTATCGTGTATTGATGAAAAACGTGTTTAACATTTTCCTGTACAAATGGAGGTTCAATTCCATCAATATCTCCTATATGTTCAGTTAAATATTCTGCATTTTCAATACGTTTCCTATTAAACTCTTCAAGTTTTTTAAGCTGAATTATACCTATTGATGCGGCAATATCTGTCATTCTAAAGTTATATCCTAAAACTACATGTTCATATCTTTCTTTCTCACCATGTGCCCTTAATGTGCGTGCTATTTGAGCCATTTCATCATTGTCTGTTGTTATAATACCACCTTCACCAGTGGTAATATTTTTTGTTGGATAAAAGCTGAAACAGGCCATATCTCCAAATGATCCAACCTTTTTGTTTTTATATAGTGCTCCATGAGCCTGAGCAGCGTCTTCTATTACTTTAAGATCATGATCTCTTGCAATTTCAGATATAGCATCCATACAAGCAGGTTGACCATAGAGATGTACTGGAATTATTGTCTTTGTTCTATGGGTTACTGATTCCTGGATTTCTTGAGGATCTATATTGTATGTTTTAGGATCAATATCTGCAAATATTGGTTTTGCTCCCACATAAAGTATTGAATTTGCAGTGGCAATGAATGAGAAAGGAGTGGTTATAACTTCATCACCTGGACCTATTCCGGCAGCAAGGAGTGCAATATGCAGCGCGGTTGTTCCATTACTTGTAGCCACAGCATGTTTTGTTCCCACATAATCTGCAAACATCCTCTCAAATTCCGCTACTTTAGGTCCCTGAGCAATGAATCCTGATTTTAAAACTTTTACAACTTCCTCTATTTCTTCATCCCCTAAAATGGGGTTTGCTATTGGTATCATAATTTATCACCTTAAATAATAATAGAAAAACTATAAATCGTATATTAGATTATGATTATTATTATGATTAAATCTATTAATTAAGATTAATAAAGATTTGAGATTTTATTAAACTTATTTACATAGTTCTACATACTTCAAATTGTAATTTTGGATGTTATTTTTTTTTATTAATCTTTCAATTTGCCTCTAGATGAATTTTTCAGATCTTGAATTAAAGATTTTGAATTAAATATTATTCAAATCAATTACTTATAATCATTTATTAGAGATCAGCCATAGGTAATAAATATGTCTCATAAATTGATTCAAGAAGGGCGGATTAATATAAAAGTCCCTTTTTTTGAAAAAATATCCTCAAAAGCGCCTGTTTTTTACAATCCCGCCATGGAACTTAACAGAGACCTATCAGTAGCAGCCATAACTAGATTTCAAATGGACAGAGAATCTGAAATCAAGATATGCGATGCCTTTGGAGGAACTGGAATCAGAGCCATAAGATACTCAAAGGAAATAGAAGGTGTTTGTGAAGTAGTTACAAACGATACAAATCCCTTAGCAGTTCGTTTGGCAAAAGAAAACATCATAATGAACAATTTGAATAATGTGAAAGTATGTATGGAAGAGGCAAACATTCTGCTTAGACAACGCAGGGGAGAATTCGATGTTATAGACATTGACCCCTTTGGGACCCCCTCTTACCATGTGGAATCTGCTGCATATTCCCTAAAATCGAGTGGAATGCTCTGTGTAACAGCAACAGATACTTCTGCGTTATGTGGAACCTACAAAGAGCCATGTATTCGAAAATATGGATCAATGCCCCTTAAAACTGAGTATTGTCATGAGATAGGGATCAGAATTCTTGCAGGTTTCCTTGCGAGAACCTTTGCAAAATACAGAAAAAGTGTAAACTTAAAATTCTCCCACAGTACCCAACACTATATGAGAATTTATATTACGAGTGATAAAGGTGCAAAAATAACAGATAACTCTTTAGGAAACTTAGGATATATATTACACTGTTCAAATTGTCTGAATAGAGAAATAATCACAGGAATTACACCCAGATTACCATTAAAATGTGCAATTTGTGGTGAACAATATAAAGTTGCTGGACCACTTTGGTGTGGGAAGATTCTTGATGCTGATTTCATAAAGGGTATGCTAAACATTGCCAGTGCAATAAAGATCAATAAGAAAAAAAAAGCTTTGAAAATCCTTGAAACATGTTATGAAGAATCTAACGCTCCCGCAACATTCTATGACCTCCATAAAATTTGTAAAAAGTTAAAAATAAGCGTTCCACCCCTTGAAAGAGTTTTAAAGACGCTCAAAAATAGAGGTTATTTTGCATCCAGAACCCATTTTAAACCCACTGGCATAAAAACAGATGCACCACTTAAAAAACTTAAAGAAATGATTAATGATATATAAACTTTAAATAATATTTGTGGTCTCATGGATATTTCATTTAATGAGTAAATATCTATTTATTAATAAAAGAGTTATAAAGAATTGATATAAATATTTAAATTTTTATTTTCACTTAAAGGAATTTTCACTGGCCCGTTCAAGTGCCGCTTTGATTTTATCAAAGTCGCTTACATTAGGATCTAAAAATGGAATTAAATAATACCCATCAATGTATCTGACAGCTGATAGCTTTACATAGTTTCTCTTCTCAACAAATTCAATAAATGGATCCTGTGCCGGTGAATGGCCAGGATTGTATTTGTTTGTTGATATGAAAATGATTAATTGCGGATTTTTTCTTTCTATGTATTCTAATGTAGCCACACCATTTTTTGCAATGAATTTATCATTTAATCCAACCATATCTACATGGTTCCATCTGGAAAAATAAGGTATAGAACCAGAATCTACACTTGCAAGGGTTATATTAGAATCTGAGAATTTATTTAACTCGTTACCAATATTAATATATGAAACTGAGAATCTATTGCTAGTCTTATGTAAGTACTCAATATCTGAAGCGAAATTAATGTTGGAAGACAGGATCAGGATCACCACTATCAGTCCAATTATCTTTGAATATCTTTTTAAATTTGTTCTACCAACCCATTTGTCTTCTAATTTAGCGAATAACATGACTAGAGAAATTGCAGTGAGCAGATATATTATCACAAACGAAGGATAGTATAATCTCTGAGCATAGTTCATATAAAGCGATGAAAAAGGGTAGATCATAGTTGCAAAGAAAATTAAAACCGTTGTGATCATCAATAACATTCGGAATCTTGCAAATTGCCCCTCTTTTCTATAAAAAATAGAACCCATGTTCTGAACCACATTAATCAAAATTACAATAATAAATGGAGCAATGTATTTAATCGCCTCACTTAATCTATATAAACCACTAAACACGCTTCCAGATATTGTTTTAACATAAAAAGGCAATGGGAAAATATCATGGAAGTAATAGAGTTGAAATATCATGTATGCTAAAATTGGGATTGAGTATACCAAGAATGGTAGGAGAAAATTAACATTGATTTTTTTTATTTTGAGTTTCCTGAAAAAAAGCATGAAAAATAGAATCAACATACCAATTGAAATTAATATTCCTTCTGGTCTTAAAAAACTTGATATGAGCAGTGCAATTGGGAAAAACCAGTAATATTTCCTGTCTGAAGTTTTAAACAGCTTGAATCCACAATAAACAACTAACAACAAAGATGTGGTATAAAGCATGGTTTCTAATCCAGATACAGCATGAATTGCAGTTGCAGGATTTATCAGTAAAAAGACCGTGCTTATAGTAAATCCTGCATAATATAATCTTTTATCTTCAAAAACATCTTTTGCTATTTTCCAGTATAAATAAGTATTACCGGCCAAAGCAGACAAACCAATAATTTTTGAGATTAAAGTGGGATCTAATTTAAGTAAATGAACTAGTGCCATAATGATAACCCACAAAAAGTTAGAATAACCTTCTATGGGAACTTCTCCAATGTTCCATACCAATCCATGCCCTTCTGCCAGATTCAAAGCATATCGAAAGGATATATATGCATCATCCACAGTAAATCTCCAGATATATACTAAAAATAAGATGAAAAATACAAGTCCAACTAAAATGCAGATAATTACATCCTTTTTCGTGAAATCCAGTGGAAAATTCGCCTCTCCTTCAATAAATATCACACCCACAAAAAGCATTATAATTATTGATTTATAAAAAATCGATTTTTTTCAAATAAATATTATTTTTCAATACAATGACTATTTACAATATTATTTTAAATATTTTTTAAATATCTTTATAATATCTTCTGAAATCAGTCTTTTATTTGCGCTTTAATTATAAATATTTCATTTTAAAAATGTAATTAAGATATAGTACGAGATTAAGTACCAGACTAAAAATATTTAAGCTTAAATTAGTTTTTTCAATCTCTATTATCAAGAATATGCTGGTGGTAATAATATTGTAGTTCGGCAGCATGTTGGAGTTCGTAGTTTTTTGTGGGTAAACTAATAAATGGGAAGATCATTCCTTTAAGGACATAATAATAGGCAGCAAGTATCCCGTATTGCTTACGAACTATCTGGAAATATAGTGGGAAACCGCAACCCTGACTAATTATAGGATTTCCACCGCTGGTTGTTCCATGATAAACCATAGGAATGGGGCCCTGTTGACCATTACGTTTTGCAAGGCTATTCACATAATCCAGTGCTTCATCCAAGGTATCAAACTCTTTTCCATCGGCCCTGAATTTCCATCTATCATCAGGAACTCCCATCAACCCGTAGGTAATTACTTCGTTCCAGTCGATATCTACCGTAGAACCTTTTTTATCTATGAAAGCTAATTCTATTATTAAAACATCCCCTTCCTTATAATGTCTGTAATCTGCATCTCCTGCGAAGTGTACTACTAAGGCTGTATTTGATCCCCTATCTCTCGCATATTGTGCTAAAACCTTAGAATGAGTATTTCCAGGATACATATCTGGATTCTCCAGTTTAACAAACCCTAGTCTTCCAACTGGATCAAAGTTGCCCAGTGCAGTCGAAAAATAAAAATACCCACCCAGTAAAAAGAATATTATTATAACTATAGCTCCTTTACTCATCCATTCACCTTATTGTTCAAGTATTATATTTCATTTTATATTTCATTAAATTAGTTATTCATTAAATTTAGTCATTAATGTGTCTGTATTTCAGTATTGCTGATTCATTATGATTCATTGATTCTGATATAATAATTATCAATTGTTAGCTTTTATAATTATTAAAGTTTATGATTTTAAAAAAGCTATGTTTTATATGAGATTATCTTCATAAATACTGTTAACATAAGCTAAAAATAAAAAGGAGGTTTTGAGTATGGACATTGGCGAGATAGCAACCGATGCTTTAAGATATCCATTTTCTGATTTCAAAAAAGTGATTATACTGGGTATTTTGTTCATTATTAGCTTTCTGATTATTCCAGCGTTTCTAGTGCTAGGATATGTATTCAAAGCACTTAAAGCCTGCATAGTTGGTGTATCAGAGCTTCCAGATTTGGATGATTGGGGTGGAATGTTTGTAGATGGTCTCAAGGTATTTGTAGTTCAATTAGTCTATTTCATAATTCCTTTTCTAATAATATTTGTAGGTATATTAGCTTCAATAGCATCAATCATGTCAATACAAAGTGAAGGAACATTTATTTCTCCAACTGCAGCTATTGGAACAATTACAGGAGTTGCAATAATTGGAGTATTCCTAATGATCGTTATTATTCCAATATTCGCAATGGCTGTAGCGAATATGGCATATTATAATGGTGAACTTGGTGCAGCATTCAGATTCAGTGAAATAATTGACAAAATCGGAAAAATAGGATGGGTTGACTTAATAATATGGTACGTTGTGCTATGGATCATATTTTTCATCATAGGTATTGTGTCATCTATTTTGGGCCTTATCCCAGTTATCGGCTGGATAATCCTTATACTATTAGTTTACCCGTATCTATACTTGTTTCTAGCAAGATACACTGCCTTACTATACATATCGGATAAATAATGATTCATTTTTTTCACTTTTTCTTTTTAGTTTAAAATTCTTATTTTGCATAAAATTAAAGTTATAGTAGATTTCAGATACCTTCGGAAGATATTTAGTAAATAATATATTATAAATAACTACATATTTTATAAAAATGTATAATTTATTTAGAGCAAAGGTGAGAATTTTAAACAATGTTCAAGGTGCTTAAATGAAAAAATATGATGATATTTCAAAAACCGTTAAAATAGATGAAACAGATAAAAAAATACTCAATTTGCTTACACAGGATGGCAGAATGTCTTACCGGAAAATTTCCAAAAAATTAGACGTATCTGTGGGTACTGTGCACAATCGAGTGGAAAAACTTTTAAAATCCGGAGTTATTAAAAAATTTGTTCCTGTAATTGATCATGGAAAATTAGGCTATAAACTAACCACTGTTATTGGTGTGCGGGTTAAAGGGGGTTTGCTGCGGAACTGGGAAGATAAAACTGCCTATCATAAAAATGTTCTAGGCATATATGATGTAACCGGTGAATTTGACGCCATATTAATAGCAAAATTTGAGGATACCAATGAACTGGACAAATTCATAAAAAGACTCCTAAAAGAACCAGACACACAGAGAACCTACACACAAACAGTTTTAAATATTGTAAAAGAGGATTTCAGTTCAACAGGAATGTTATAAAGTTAAAATTCAAAAATAAAAAAAGTTGAAATAATTATTATACTCTTACAAATATTACAATAATAGAGAAAATATCTGTTAATAATCCTTAAATTGCCCAATAATCCTCATATTAAGAATCGAATAATAAATGAGTAACATGGTGATTTTATAAAAGTTATACCTCTAGCTTTTGAAAGCCTTGGTGTAAGATCCATGGCCACGTTTATTGAAACCGATTTAAGGATACTTATAGACCCTGGAACATCCATTGCACCAAAGAGATTTGGGTTATCTCCTTCTAAATTGGAATTTGAAGCTTTAAAAAGTTCTAGAACCAGAATACAAAAATATGCTGAAATATCAGATATAATTATTGTAAGCCATTATCACTACGACCATTTCACTCCTTTTAAGAGGGGAATATACCTTGATTCATCTTTAAAATTAGCAGGAAAGATTTATGAAAATAAAAAATTGTTTTTAAAACATCCTACCGTGAAAATCAACAAAAGCCAGGAAAAACGAGCAGGAGACCTTCTAAAAAAGTTAAATAAGATGGAAAACTGTGTAATCAGCTATGCTGATGGTAATTCATTCAAAATAGGAGATACAGAAATTAAATTTTCGAAGCCCCTTCCACACGGACCTGAAAACAGCCGACTTGGATATGTGATAACAAGTACCATTACATGGGGAAATGAGAGTATTATGCATGCTTCTGATGTTCAGGGCCCAATATATGATGGGGCGAAAGAAGTTATTCTGGATGAAAACCCAGAAATCTTGATATTAAGTGGGCCTCCCATCTATCTTCTAGGCTTTGCACTTGGAAAAATGGATGTAGAAAATGCAAAGACCAACTTAAAGGAAATCTTAGCAGAAATACCGACTGTAGTTGTAGATCATCATCTTTTAAGAGATTTAAAATGTTTTAATTTCATAAAATCTATAGAAGAAAATTCAAATGGTAGACTACTGGTTGCATCAGAAATATTAAATAAGGAACCTAATTTACTAGAAGCAAAAAGAAAAGAGCTTTTTATTTGATTATTTGATGGATTTTTTGATGGTTTTTCCCTTCAATGACTCTACCATCTGTATAAATTCCTCTGGATCTATTTCATCATCTGTAAACTTAATAACATATTGTTCGGTGGGTTCCATCACCACTATAGCCAAAGGAGAGATGCATTTAGTGAAGAAATCCTGTTTATTTCCTTCCCTCTTTCCTTTAAAAGTGAAAATTTGAATTATAGGATAAAATATTCTATCATCGATTCTAAGAGCTTCTCCGACCACTGTATCTATTTTCGGCTCTTCCATGTTTTTTAGCAATTCTTCAATCATTTTTCACCTTCTAATTCCTCCTAATTTCCCCTAAAAGCATCCTTACAGGTTTTTTAGTAAAAGCCTTTATGAAAGCTACGACAACCCAAAAAAGCTTAAATTTCAATTTTAAAATTATAGAACCATCTATTCGCACTTTTTGAAAGTCAGGAGTTACAGATAAATGCGCATTAGGGATAATATTTACTATTGATGCTAAAGACCATATATAACCACTTATAACTGCAGTATCTACAGGACTACTCAATCCTATAATAAAATCAATAGAAAATTTTTCAACAGAAAGAGATTTAAAAAATTCATTCAATATTCGAGTAAGATATGGCCAAGATTCCATTAAAAGATGTATAATTTTTGGAATTCGCTTAAAATCGAACTTTTTTTCCTTTTTTCCTTTTTTTTTCTTTTCTTCCTTTATTTCCTCCTTTTCCTTTTCTGATGGTATTTTTCTATGAAAAAATCTAATTCTCATCCAGGTTATTTGAATGTCTCCCTGAATAAGAGAACCTTTATTTGACAGATGCATAGAAATTTTGAAAGGAACCACCAAAAGGCCAATTATAACCACTGCTAAAATAAGAAGAATGGTGGTCACTATGATATAGACCAACTATGATCCACTCTTTTCGACCTTATATCTACTATTTTATCCTTTTAATCCTTTATTTTTTTATCGTTTTTTTGACCTGTTTGACCTATTTTACCTCTTTATCCCCTTCCTTACTTTCTTCACCGGATTTTCTGTATTGTTTAACCATCTCCGTTGCAACTGACCCTATTTCACCAATAGCCCGGCTTATTGGATCTGGTCCAGTTAAAGGAAATACTTTAACACCGTCTGATCCAGATACACCTTTAAATACTGCTATCACAGCTATAGGTTCGAGTCCTGCCGCTGCACCGGCCCCACTGCCTTTTCCTCCTCCTTGACCTGCTGGACCGGAACCCTCACCCATTCCAGCGCCAAAACCCATTCCCATCTTCATAACTGGGATGAGTAATTTATCTTCTGTTTCAATAGTTTCTCCTATTACATTCTCAATGGCCAAAAGCTTCTGAAGTTCTTCAACAGTTGTTTTAATCGGATCTTCAAATACCATCAATATTCCTCCAAAAATTAATTCTAGTCTTTTTATGTCTTTCTAAACATATATAATTGTCTTTAATATTCGAAATCCTTTGGTTCTTTATTTTCTTCTAAAAAACAAAAATTTGGGTTTTCCATAAATTCTAAAATCAATGAATGAATATTTCAGAATATAACGTAGTTTTATCAGATTATAAACCTATTAAATTATAAAATGATTATGTGAAAAAAAATAAACCCCTGTTAACACTTATTTTTAAGTGAAAATTTAAAGAATCTTTTATTTAAATACCTGTAATAATCATAAATAATGATAATGTTCAAATTAATTTTCATTATTTATTTCCATTTATTAAGGGACAAGAAAGGAGAGTTTTTAATTGATAAGTCTGGTCTATTCTGAGGATTACAAAAAGCATGATGACCCCCACCACCCGGAAAATAAAGAGAGACTTAATGTGATCATGAGTGCTCTTAAAAATGAAGGTGTATTGGACGAAGTTGATGTTATATCACCAGAATTGGCATCAAGAGAGGATATTTTAAGAGTCCACCCAAAAGCTCATGTTGATTATATAGAATCTTTTTCGAAAAAAGGTGGAGGATATCTAGACTTCGATACCTATGCTACACCAGATACCTACCAAATAGCAAGACTCTCAGCAGGAGGGGCGATCACCGCATCAGAATTGGTTTTGAATGGTTATAAAAGTGCATACTCCCTTGCCAGACCTCCTGGGCATCATGCCACCAGTAATAGGGTGATGGGGTTTTGTATTTTTAACAATATGGCCATAGCCATTGAATATCTAAAAGAAGTGCATAAAATAAAAAAATTTCTAATATTTGACTTTGATGCTCATTATGGAAATGGAACTGCAGATATTTTCTATCAGGATCATGATGTCCTTTATATATCAATACATCAAGATCCAAGAACTATTTTTCCGGGAACTGGATATATAAGAGAAATTGGATCTGGTAGTGGGGAAGGATACAACCTGAACATTCCCATGCCTCCAGGATCCAATACTCAAGACTATGTTTATATATTACAAAAGATTTTACCGCCTGTAGCTCAACAATTTGGTGCTGATTTTTACTTCGTGGATGTAGGATTCGATGGACATATGGATGATCCTCTCTCGAGTCTATCTCTAAAGGATGATTTTTTTGAATGGATTGCCACTAAAATGATGGAAATTACTGAATCAATGGTTCTAATTCTTGAGGGAGGATATGATCTGAATGCTCTTTCAAGATGCAACATAAGGATGATAGAAGCATTGAAAGATAATAAAAAAGGCACAGATTATTACAAAAATTATTATAAAAATGACTTAAAAGTTTCAGATGAGACAAAAAGAAGGTATAAAAAAATAAAAGATATGTTCTCCCCATTTTTCAAACTGTGAGGGATTTTATGGAAAATTTTAGACTGTATCAGGCTCAATCACTGATTAAGGAAGCTGGAAAATCCAAAAAAATTAAAGAAAGATTAAAACCTCCGAAAGAGGGAAAAATTAACCTAGATCTATTTGAAGGACTTTTAAATGATATTATAAGTGCCGAGGAATTCATCTATTCCAGTAGACCATCAAATAATCTAAATGAAGATGAGGCAAAATTATTCTGCGATAAAATCATAGGCGCTAGAAATAAAATCGATAGTATATTGACGGAATTTGGAGTTTTAGATAGAAAAAATGTCGAAAAAGAAATAAAAAGGTTAACAAAAGGTTTATTAATACTAACCAGTAAAAGCAACTATAAAAAGACCTTAACTAAGTTTGGAGCCCAAGCTCAGCAGATAATTGTAACAGGAGTCCCACTTGATGTGGATGATATGAAAATATTAAATCCAAAAATTCCAGATGATGCACTTAAACCCATAATAAAAAAGATAAAACATGTGAAAAACGATATAAAAAGAAAAATGGATTCTAAGGATCTATATGAGGTCCTAGTGATAGTTGAAACAGACAAGATAGGTGAACTACTAGCAGAAAGAGCAACAGAACTCTATGATGCCAGGGCAATAAAGATGGATAATCTAAAAGATATTACTCCTGATGAATTGATTGGTTTGATATCCCAAATTTAATTTAAAATTAATTTATAATAATCTGTTCAACAATCTAGAAAATTGTCCTTAAGATTAAGAAGATTAAGAAAAAGAATTATAATAATATAAAAAAATAATATAAAAAATTAAAAATTCAGATGTCTAGAACATGATTTTTTTTATTATCAAATTTAGTTTAAAAGAATATAAGGATTATATAGGATAATATAAACAACTTCTTTATATTTCATAAGTTCTCAGTATTTTATTAAAATCATAGAAATTAATGGAATAAAATGAAATTTGAAATTAAATGATTAAGGAAATGATTAAGGAATGTTTAAGGAATATTGTGATAAAAAGAGTTGAACAAATAATTAACAAACATAATATGGGGTGAACTATTTGGCCAGGGTGTGTTTCCCAGATACACAGGAAAAAATACCAATAATTCCTGTGCATCTTACCAGGGTTGGAGTTACCAATGTAAAAAAACTTTTAAAAATTGAAAGGGAAGGAAAAAGACCTATAATACTCTTACCCACCTTCGATGCCTTTGTGGACCTTCCAAGTACAAAAAGAGGAATCCATATGTCCAGAAATCCAGAGGCGATTAGTGAAGTTCTTGAAGAGGCTGTAGAAAAGGCAACGGTTGAAATAGAGTCCCTTTGTGCTATGATAGTCAGTTCTCTGCTTAATAAACACAAATATGCCAGAAGAGCAGAGGTTAGTATGAAAAGTGATTTTATGGTCATGAAAAAGTCGCCCGTAACCAAGGTTAAAACACAGGAAATGACAAGAATCATGGCAGATGCTGTTGGCTCTCGAGACGATGAAGAAGTGGTAATAAGAAAGATGATTGGTGCAGAGGTTGTTGGTATAACCGCCTGCCCCTGTGCACAGGAATCAATCATGGAAACCTCAAAACAAAAGCTCCTTGAATTTTTAGATGAACAGACAACTAATAAAGTTTTAAGTGCTGTTCCTATTGCTTCCCATAACCAAAGGGGTCGAGGTATGATAATGATAGAGGTTCCACACCATCAGGTTGTTCGTGCAGAGGATCTTATAATGATCATAGAAGATTCTATGAGTTCTTCAGTCTGCGAAGTTCTAAAAAGACCAGATGAAAACGCAGTAGTAGTGCAAGCCCATCAAAATCCCATGTTCGTTGAGGATTGCGTGAGAAATATGGTACATAAAATCGTTAATGAATTTCCACACCTTCCTGATGATACTATGGTAACAGTAAGGCAGATTAACGAAGAAAGCATACATCAGCACAATGCATTTGCAGAGAAAGTTGCCACATTAGGTGAGCTCAAATACGAAATAGAGAGCATGGAGGGTAACCAGTGAAAAAGCTGCATAATATTGCCGGTCAGGTGATGAGTAGTCTAGAGGCTTTTGATGGTTCCAGAGCTGCGTTGGATGCTCCCGAAATTCTGATTGTAAGAGGAATGTCAAGGAAGAGGTTTAATCAAGAAGATTTAAAAAACATTCTTGCTAATATTCTGGATGAAGTGGGCGCAGAAAATATGGATGTTCTCTGCAAAGATTCTAAAGATATTATAGGGATAATGGACGAAAACATACGATCAAATGTAGAGATCCAAGGAGAAACAGACATATATGGATTATACAGGCTAAAAAAATCTTTGGAAGCTATGAACTGCTATGTAGAATATGCATTGGGATGTTTAGACGACACAGGGATTTTTATTGTTTTATGGATGGATAAGAGTGGTCTTGGTCCAAGATTTGTTGAGGTTGTAGTAACAAATATTCAGTAATTGAAAAAAACAGCACTGAACAAATGGAAGAAAAATCATGGCTGAATTTTCAAAAAAAAATATAATATCGCTTCTTAACGCGAAAAACGAAGATATTCTGTCTTTAATGATCTTAACAAATTCTAAAAGAGATGATCTTAGAATAACCTATTCAAAAAACGTTTTTTTACCAATTTCTGAGATTTGTAGAAATGAATGTGGATATTGCACCTTCAGAAAAGATCCCAGCAATCCTGAAGCTAGAATACTCATGAATCCTCCAGAAATTTTGAATATCCTTAAAGATGCAGATAAACTTAGATGCAAGGAGGCTCTTTTTACCTTCGGAGAACTTCCAGATGAGATTTCAGATGTAAAAATTGCGCTTAGGAAGTTGGGATATGAAAATATGGTGGAGTATCTTTATTTTATCTGTAATGAGACCCTTAAACAAACTAACCTCTTACCCCATAGCAATCCTGGAATTCTCAAAAAAGATTATCTTAGGATGCTAAAGGAAGTGAATGCATCAATGGGGCTTATGCTGGAGACATCAAGCGCCAGATTAATGGAAACAATCGCACACAAGTTAAGTCCAGGTAAAAACCCTAAATTAAGGATTGAAACCATTGAAAATGCAGGAAAACTTAGGATACCCTTCACAACTGGACTTTTAATTGGAATTGGTGAGACCATAGAAGAGAGGGCTGAATCTCTTCTTGAAATAAAGAGAATAAACGATAAATATGGACATATTCAGGAGATAATCATTCAAAACTTCAAACCAAAGCCAGGAATACCAATGCAAAATTATAAAGAACCATCTTTAGTTGAGATGATAAATATGGTCTCAGTGACCAAGCTTCTATTTCCAGATATTGGAGTTCAAGTTCCCCCAAACTTAAACAGGAAAAATGCGCAGATATTTCTCATGGCTGGAGCAGATGATTGGGGCGGTATTTCCCCACTTACAAAGGATTATGTTAACCCAGAAGCACCATGGCCTGAACTGGATGAGTTAAGGATGATAACAGAAGAAGTTGGTTATTATTTAGATGAAAGGCTTCCAGTATATCCAAAGTTCATATCAGAGGATTTCTTAAGTCATAGAATTCTAGATAAGATAAAATCATGGGGTAATATCTAATTTTAACCCCCTCCAGAATTTGGTGGTTGGTGGGGTTTTGGTAAGTGTGTGTAGTTGCAGGAGGTTGTAAGCTAGGCAGGTGAATATGTTTTTGGTGTGTGTTCGGAGAGTGGTGGTGACTAGTGTGTGGCCAGAATGGAATATTTTTTTGATTACGGCATAGGGTCGTTCCCATGGTGCTCTTTTGCGTGTGATTCTTTTATTCCGCAGTTTTTCCCTGATGTTTAATTTTCTTCCGCGGACATTTCTGTTCATGGTGGCGTTATGACCTTTGCAGGGCGCTCCAAAATAACCGCGATCACGGTATACGACCTCTCCTTCTTGGGAGAAGTCAACTTGGCTGTCATGAACAAATGCTGTGGTGGTTTCCAGGTTTCGTATCAAACCATATTCGATGTCGGTTTTGGTGTGCAATTTGTAGCCATAACTAGATTTTCTTCCTTTTTTGGTCCAAGTCCCGTCTTTGTTGCGCCGGGTTTTTGCTCTGGGTCCGCGTGGTTCATCCACCTTTTTATGACCAAGATCAGCGGTTATGAATGTAGCGTCTTGTACCACGCCTTCATTAACCTTCAAACCCTGCACATCAAATTGTCGTTGCAGCTCACTCCAGATTTCTTTGTCTTTGCCTGTTTCTTTTAGTCGTTCTCGAAGGCCCAGACCGTGGAACGGTCTGGGATATCTCCTGGGAATCCCAGAAACTTCCTGAACGATACACGGTCCGTAACTTGCCTTTCAAGTTCATGCCCTGACAGCCCATACCAGGCTTGCAAAACCAACATTTTCATCATAACTATTTCATCAATATTAGGCCTGACACCACACTCATTCCGATTATGATACATCTATGTGATGATGGGTCTGAAAACCTCCCAATCAATGAAATGATCAACCTCCGCCAACTTATCACCTAATCGCTTGACCCTTTCATACTCCTTATCCAGAAAATGATCTTTTAAAGACGTCATGAGACTTATATGAACCTAATAACATATATATCTATCGCATTTAACATATAAAACAACATAAAACAAATAATCAAAAACCCAAAGAATTAAAAGAAAAAAAATCAAAAAGGTTTATAGAAATTCTCTACAATATATAAGACGTGGATAATTTGAATATTATAACTTTAAGCGTTCTAAAAAATAATATCTGAATCTAAATAAAATAGGCAAGATATTGGATGGGATGGAGTTCTTTTTTCATTAATAATTCTTCAGAGCTTTAATTGATAAAGATATTCCATCAAGAATATGGCTAAATTTTTGATATAATTTTTGATATTATTTTATATAGGTGATACACAGAATAAGGACAGAGATACATTTCATAAAAAAGTTAATGTAGGTAGACTACGAATAAAACATATTGTTCAAGAGGTGAACCCCATGTACAAAAAAATACTGTTACCTACTGATGGTTCAAAATATGCAGAGAAGGCGGCTGAACATGCTATATGGATTGCAGATAGGAGTTGTGCAGAGATAATAGTTATAACCGTGATGGAAACATCTTCACTGGTTGGATTACCTGCAGAAGACATGATAATTAAGATAAAGGAAATGTTAAAAGAGGAAGGAAAATTATCACTCGAGAAGATTTCAAAAGTATTATTAGAATCAAAAGATCAGGGAATCTGCGAAAATGAGGTTAAAATGTCCTTTGTAACCAAAGAGGGGCATCCAGCTGATGAAATTCTTAAAATTATAAAGGATGAGAATGTAGATTTGGTAGTCATGGGGACTTCTGGAAAACACGGATTAGACAGGTTTTTATTGGGAAGTGTAGCTGAAAAAGTTGTAAGATCTTCAACCTGTCCTGTTTTAGTAGTTCATTGATAGGATAAATATAGTTAAAAAACTGCAGGAAGTAGGATATTTCTATATAATTCGTTGTAACAACTGTTGAGAGTATTCTTTAAAATTAAGCCTTTAATTATATAATTAACTTTTTAGTAGATTTTTAGTTGAAGTGGGTGTTAGAATGCATGTAGGAGAGATAATGTCAGAGGAGATACACTACCTCCAAGTTCCAGGGAATCGTTTAAATGCTCTGAGTTTGATGAGAGAAAAAAATATATCTGGAGCGCCAGTTGTAAAGAGTGGAACAAAAAAGCTTGTGGGAATAGTAACCAGATCTGATCTTGTTGAAAACCCTGACGAAGAGCAGTTAGCTCTTATAATGACAAGAGATCCTATAACCGCAAATCCAGATGAAGATGTAGTGGAAGTAGCCAAGAAAATGGTTAAAAATAATATTCGAAGGGTTCCTGTAGTTGAAAATCATGAGCTTGTAGGTATAGTCACGTCATATGACCTGATCGAACATGCACTATCAAAAATTGAAATTAATTTGCCTGTTAAAAAATACATGCTCAGAAATATACCCACAACTTGGGAGAAAACACCTTTAAAAATTGCATTTGAAATAATGAGATACTTCAATCTTAGAGTAATCCTTGCACTAGGCGACGATGGAAATCTCTCAGGAATACTTACAGAGGTGGATTTCATAAACGAAAGTGAAATTGTATCAGAAAGAACGGTTCACAACACTTCAGTGGGTACAGAAGGAGATAAATGGTCATGGGATAGTAAGAACGTTCTTTACGTTATAAAAAACCATCTGCAATTTTCTGATAAAATCGTGAGAGACGTTGCTACAACTGACATAGTAACCGTGACAACCAGAACCACAGTAACAGAATGTGCAAATAAGATGAAACAGAAAAATATTGAGCAGATACCTGTAATAGATGTGGAAGGGGAACTTGTCGGTCTTGTAAGAGCTAATGATCTAATAAAAGCTTTCAATGATTGAGATGTCACAATTAAGCCTTAGAATAACAGCGGAAAAAAATGGAAATATCCTAATTGCAGCTAAAAACAGAGGCAAAGTTTCCATAAAAACCATCGAATTTAAACTTCTTATGGCTCATTGCTGGTGGGAGGATCTCCCAGCAGTTGATACTTTTTTGAATGTTTTGGAGGCAACGATAAAAAAAACCATTAATGACGTCTATAGTCAAAATGGAATCATCCTGGATTATAATTATATAGCAAATGACATATTTGCAGATGCATCCATGATTGAAATTCAGATTAATGAACTTGAAGCTAATGGAGAAGAATTCGAAGTATTTGGAAGATTTATAACACTTGAAGGAGCAGATTTAAGGGGATTTTTTCGGAAGATTTCTGCTTTCAGACGGAAACTTGATGAGAATGTACGTATAGAGCTTTAAAGGTGATTTTTTTATCATTTTAATTATGTTTTAAAATAATTTTTTCAAGAAAAATAACCTAAACCGATCCTTTAAGTTCCTTTAACTCTCGTTTCATCTCTGAAACCAAATTGCATATCGATTATTCTGTATTTTTAATCTTTGGAATTCGTCAAGTTTACTGGAAAAGTGGAATCCTTCACTGATAAGTGTTCAATATACCTCATATTTATTTTTCTTATCTTGTCTGTGTCGGCCATTAAATATGCTTCCAAACCTTGTCTTTAAGTTATGACCTCACCATGTGCTCGTAATTCAAAATTTGACCACATCCTTTTTAAAGTCTTCAAAGTTTTTAAATTGATGGCACTCATTAATAAAACATCCTTCGATGTAATTAAACAATGGAATAGTAATATAGAGTCCTAGATTTTTATTTAAATTTTTATTGAGATGTTTTATTTTTAACTTGAATCCATGAAATTGTTGTTCCAATAGTTATAGTCAAGTACAAAACTTTTTAAACTATGTGTTCAACACAAAAGTGGAAAAAGTGATTTTAAGCAGATGCAAACTGATATTCCATGATTTATTTGA
>VGTM01000026.1 GCA_016874685.1 Methanobacteriota archaeon | reverse complement strand
ATAAGTATCTACAACGTATTCAAGTCCATATTTAGAAAATGACTGCTGTTCTGCTTTTTTACCTATTTTAAGCATCTTTTTTATTTCCATTTTCCAGATCTCGTCTTTGTACCGTGGATCTTTGAGCAGTTCCTTTAATCTCAAAACATCGATGTCCTTTAGGGGGTCAGTGGGAAGGTCGTAGTTTATTATGTCACTTGCAGTTACCCCTAAAAATTTGGCGTCTGGAGTGGCGAGTTCATGGTTTACATGGGCAAGTTTAGCGCTTCCAGATATTATTACCATAGCTATGTGGAATCCCCATGGATCTCCGTCATTACAGATATAAACTGGCAGTTTAAGTTCTTCGTTCACCCTCTTTAAGAATCTTCTGGTTGCTCTTGCTGCCTGTCCTTTCAATCCAACGATCAGGGTGTCAAACTTTTCATAGGCCTTTTCCTGAACCAGTCTGTGGAACATGCCCATGGTTTCAACTGCAATAACTCGTTCAACGTCATGATCAACGAATTCCACCTCATCAATGGTTGGAGATATGGTGTAACCAGATTTACCAGATCTTATTGCATTTATTTCGATATCCTCTTCTTTAATAATAAGATTACCATAAACAGAGGCACCGTCTTCCTCTGGCATAAGTCCCAGGTCTTCTCTTGTCATTCCAAGTGTGACCTCAAGGTCTTCTCCTACAATGTTAGATTCCTGCTGATCGCCGAAATCAACATCCCAACCCTCCGAAACGTAGTAAAGCTCCCTTAATGTCGCTGTTTTACTGGTTTCCACCAATCCTTTGCAGAAATTGGCCATGTATACCATCTGGGCGATCTTTTTGATCTGTTTAACGTTGCCCAGGGAACGCTGCCCGTAACGATCTCCCAGAACGTAGTAGCGTTTTTCATCATCGTATACTATGTTTGAGGTACCTCGGGACGGAACTTTTATGGATGGGACGTTCATTTGCTCTACGTCCTCTATTATTCTCTCACCGAGACTTTTGAGTTTGTTTACAGCGATTTCTTTTCTATTCAACATTGTTTTCGCCTACTATTTTCGGTCTTCTTGTGACTTTAGATAAAATATGATCATATTCTGGGACATCTTTCCCTGCTAGTATGGCAGCTTCTTTCAGTATAACCGGTACATAGGTTTCAAATATTTTTGAACGTAATTCTTCTTCTTTCGCCGCTTTTTTGGCTCTTATATATTTCTGCAGACTTCTTGCAATTTTCATTGTAGCCTGTCTAACCTCATGAAGTATTTCAGGTTCAGGAGCTATACTCTGCTTTCCAGTTGATAAATATGGCACGTTTGTGGATACAATATTAACGAAAACAGTTATGGGAGCATTATCAAGGTCTCTAATACCGTAACGCTTCCAGTCTATGCTTTTCAGCGCTTCTGTTATGGCACAGCTTCCCTGATCAAATGTAAGCGGGACCCGGTTAGCAAATCTCATGATTTCAGCACGTTTCTGATCACCAACTATTCTTCCAGATTCTCCACCATAGGAAATTCCTGCTTCAATTATAAAGGATACACCACCCCTGTAAGTAGTTGGTTTCCGGGTGTTGGCTGCTGCAAATTCAGGATTTAAAATTTCTCTCATACCCTTCTCAACTTGATTTTTACCTATAGGGATTAAACCAGAAGTTGGCGGTGCCATGAAATCCATGGAACTGAAGGTTTCAACGATCTTTTCAGCTTCTTCCCATTTCATGTCTTTAGGTCTTTTGTTAAGGTCGATTCCAGTAATTTCTTCCACTTCATCAACCTTTTTGTTTGACATTCTAGAAAGTGATGTAGTGAGAAGACTTCTGAACCTCCTTCGATCAGTATGTTTAGCCATGAATATCAGATCATCTGCGGTTACACCCCTGGGATGGGGAAGTACTTCTTTAGGTAAAGGAGGTATCTCTTCGGTGGCTCTATCGAGAATATATTTGTGTCCAGTAGGATCTCTGAAAGTTATTTTGGCATGAGGATTGGCGATCATAGTTCTTCTTATATATTCATAGGCTCCTTGTTCACTTAGGGAATATGAAACATCTTTAAAATGGAGTTCTATGTGCACACCTGTAGATTCAACTTCTACTGGTCTTTTTTCCAGTATAAGTCCTTGATTTTTTTTAACGTCCATTTTAAATGTCATCTCAACTCCTTTAAGTTCTCCATTTTCTTTGTATCCTGATACGATCTTTGCAGGTTTTCCAGTGGTCATCTGGGATAGGAGGACACAGCCACTGCATCCAATCCCTTGTTGACCTCGTGACTGGATATTTCGGAATTTTGACCCGGCAAACATGGTACAGAACACCTTTGTAATGAAGTCTTCAGGAATACCAGGGCCGTTGTCTCTGTGTTTTAGTATGTAATGATCCTTATCCACTCTTTTAAGATCTATGGTTATCTCTGGCAATATTCCAGCCTCTTCAGTTGCGTCGAGACTGTTTGTAATCAATTCGTGGAAAACCATGGTCAAAGATCTTATTTTACCTGAAAATCCAAGCATCTGTTTATTTCTTCTGAAAAATTCTGATGCAGTAAGTTCTTTGAACTCTTCAAAGAGTTCTGAAGCCTGTCTTGCCAAATTCACCCTCCTGATAAACTTATTTTGATCATTTAATTCTTCATCTTCAATTTTTTATTAGAATATACATTTAATTAACATTTAATTAAAGAATACATTTTAAAGTTTAATTATAAACTCAGCTAATTTTTTGATTTTTGTTATACGATTTTCTGAAATTCCTTTCTTTTCATTTCTTGTTTCTTTTTTTCTAAAAATGCATAAACACTTTTATGCCTTATTCCGTTTAGAATCATTTCTACAGCTTCTTTTGCCACTAATATTCGCTCTATATCCCCGATTAGTGATACGGTTTTACCATAAACAGATACATCGACATCAATCATATCTTTAATTATCTCCCGTGTCCGTCCTTCTCTTCCAATTATCCTTCCTTTTTGCCTTATAATAGCTTTTTTTGATTTTCCAACAAAGTCAGGGAGTCTGATTATATCAAAAACATATTCATCGTTAAGGAGTTTGAATGCAACTTCAGGGTTAAAACCTCTTCCCATGGCTCGAATTATATTTCGTGCCTTCCATACTGATAGGGGATCTTCCATGTCTTCTGCAGGGAAAATGGATATGTTACCGGTCTCACTTTCAATATATATCTTTGTTTTGGTTGCATTTTCAATATTTTGTTTTACTTTGCCTTCTTTCCCAATGACAACCCCAACTCTTTCTTTGGGGATCTTGAGATATTCAGTATTAGGCACTTCTTCACCTCATATAAATGTAGTTATATAATATAGAAAGATATACTTTTCTATCTTTATGAATCCTTCAAGAATCTATAATTTTACTTGTAATTTCATCTTTAGAAATAGAAACACCTAATTTTTTAAAATCTTTGATGATATTAGTTACATCTCTGTTTAAAAGCTCATTTGAGATGGGATGATCTGTGATCACACCTTGGGATATGTCGATTATAACCGGTTCTTGTCGGTGTATAAGGATATTAAAGCTTGAAAGATCACCATGCACTAGCTTAGCCTTTTTATACAGCAATTCCATGTAATAAATTATTTTTTTTAGGATTTCTTCTGGGTTTGAAGGATAAAATTGTTTCATAGTTGGAGCAGGGTTTCCATCATTGTCTCCTATAAATTCCATTACCAGTATATTGTTTTTTGCCACTATAGGTTTTGGAACTCTCACTCCAGCTTCATAGGCTCTTTTAAGGTTTCTAAATTCTTTATTAACCCACGCATGTACAAGTTGGCGTTTATTAGTTGTTCTGACATGGAATCTTGGGTCTCCTTGGATGTAATATTGCATTTTTTTGAAATCAGAAGTTGTAACTCTGTAAATCTTAACAGCTACGAAGTGATTTTCATCATCTAGTCCTTTAAAGACATTTGCTTCCTTCCCAGTGCTAATAGCTCCATTTAATAAATCTATATATCCACTGTTGGCCAGTTTGTAAAGTGTTTCCAAGGTTTTTTTATCAAAAACTTCACTACCAACTCTATTGTCTTCAACACTCTTTATTCTCTTCTCAGAAAGCAGTCTTCTAAGTTTGTCATCAGTTTTTGATATTTTTGAAACCATTAAACCGGCTCCATGATATAGATATCATTTTAATCTTTAAAGAAGGTAGAAAATTAATGCTAAAACCATATGTAGTAATAATAATATTTGTGAGATAATCGTTTGATATTGTGTAAAAGTATAAAGATTTTCTTAAATATATCTTAATTATAGATTAAGAAAATTTTTTCTCTCAAGCCAGTTTGATTCTGTTCTTGTATATCTCCAGATCACATCTGCCTTCTCATCACTTTGAAACTGCCAAGGTTTTATTAGAACTACATCTCCTTCTCTTATCCAGATCCTTTTTTTCATCTTTCCAGGAATCCTACAAAGTCTTGTCTTGCCATCAGCAGCTCTTACTCTCAGCTTTCCATGCCCTAATATTTGTTCAACAATACCGGGTATTTCTCCTCTTCTGGGAGTTCTTACTCTTCTTACCTCTTGATTTCCTTGTCCGTGTCCCTTTCCTCTCCTCAAATACTCTCCTCCTTTTTTTCTTAAGATGTTTACAATCTTTAAAACAGTAGATTGAATTAAGTTATTATATTACTTATAAGGTGAACAACGTATATAAATTCAGTATATAAAAATGGGGTAATATGGGACAAGAATTTTTAAAGATAATGGATTCTGAAGATGTTAAAAAACTCTTGGATAATATCCAGCCAAAGAGAAGAGTCGAAAGTGTTTCATTGGAAGATGCTCACATGAGAGTTTTGGCAGAAGATGTTTATGCCAATATTAATCTTCCCCCATTTGATAGAGCTTCCATGGATGGATATGCTGTAAAGGCTGAAGACACATTCGGTGCTTCTGAAGATAATCCTGTACTTTTGGAGTTATTGGAGACTATTAAAGCAGGTTATATACCCACAAAGAAAGTTAAAAAAGGAACCTGTATTGAAGTTAGTACTGGAGCTCCTATTCCTCACGGTGCAGATGGGATCGTAATGATTGAATTTACAGAAAATAAAGAAGGAAATATCTATATTTATGATAGTGCACATATGGGTGAAAACATCGCATATGAAGGTTCAGAGATAAAAAAGGGTGAACCACTACTTAATGAAGGACAATTTCTCACACCAGATAAAATTGGTGTATTAAGTGCAATTGGGATGAGAGGAGTAAAGGTTTTTGCAAAACCAAAAGTTGCAATAATATCAACTGGAAATGAGATAATTGAACATGACAAGGAACTTCAATATGGTAAAATATTTGATATAAACTCACAGAGTCTAGTGAGTGCTGTAAAATCATGTGGATGCACTCCAATAACCTCAGGAATTGTAAAAGATAGCTATAAAGATGTTTTGGAAAAAATTAGCGAAGTATTAGATGTTGATATAATAATAACGTCTGGAGGAACTTCAGCCGGTGCTGGGGATGTACTTCGAAAAGTCTTGGATGATACAGGGGATGTTCTTGTACATGGTATAGCTGTAAAGCCTGGAAAACCTACTATAATTGGCATGGTCAATGATAAAGTTATTTTTGGTCTTCCAGGTTATCCTGTAGCGGCTTTAATGGTTTTCTATGTTTTTGTAGCACCCTTTTTGAGAAAAATGGCTTCTTTAGAAATTTATAGTGGTGATAACGAGACTCTAAGGTTGAAACTTTCAAGAAGATACCACTCAGCCAGGGGAAGAAGTCAGTATGCCCTTGTAAAAATCGAGGACAACATGGCCCACCCTATATTAAAGGACTCTGGAGCAATAACAGCTCTTGCAGAAGCTGATGGATATTTTGAAGTGCCAAAAAATGTGGAGATTATTCAGGAAGGAAGTGAAATAGAAGTTTATCTTTTAAAAAACCTAGTAAAATAAATTTATAAGATCATATATTTTGAGGAAAAATATATACGATTCTTAATTGGATTCTAATTTTTCTATTGTAATAAGTATTAATCTAAATTAGGGTTTGCATATTTAAAAAACACATTTTTACATTTTTTTTATTAAAATAGGCAATTTTACGAAAATTTTATATATAATTTATTACTAAATTCTACAATAGATGGGCTTGTCAATGAATTTAGGAGGGATTGATATGAGAAATGTGATTCTGGGTATTTTGGCTATAATAATAGGTCTTCTAATTATGGCTTCTCCACTTATAGGTTTGATTACAGTAACAGTAGCTGCTGTGTTATCAGGGTTCTTTCTAATATTTATCGGTATTTGGTTACTGATAGCTGGTGTAGCTGAAATGGGTTCAAGTAAAACTGTCAGTATTTTGAACTTAATTATTGGTATTCTAGCCATAATTTTGGGTGTTGATTTATTTTTCAACATAGGTTTGTTCACCTTCTTAGTAGGTTTCTTGCTATATGTGGTTGGATTCTTCTTAATAATAGCGGGTGTAGTATCCTTGTTTGCCGGAATGGACAGGAAATATACAGTTTACGGTGGAGTATTAGGCATAATACTTGGTATTTTGTATATAATCATAGGTACATTTGTTACAGAACCAAAACTTGGCCCAATTTATTTGGGGGTACTAATTGGAATATGGTTAGTAGTTAGCGGTATATTTAAAGTATTTGAACCTGATGAAGTTTAGGTTGAGGTTTAAAAGACAAGCCCATAATCAATAAATTTAGCTCATTGCCTCAAACAAAAAAAGGTTATAAGGAATTGAATGAACAAAACTTCTTTAAAACAACTTTTTTTATTTTAATAGTTTGCTAGCAAACAAAAATTAAATAAAAATATAATAGAAAAATTAATTAAAAATCAATTTACATCTTTTCTAGGGATAAATATCCAGAAAATAGTTATTTAAACTGTCTAAATCCATAAAAATTTTTTCATTTTCAAGTTCTAAAACTTCAGGCCGCATTATCAGAACTACATTCAGACCCAGTTCAAGGGCAGCATTGATCTTTGATGAGGAACCACCAGTTTTCCCACTTTCCTTGGTTATTATAATTGAAATGTTGTATTCGTTCATCAAACTTTTGTTAAAGTTTTTGCTGAACGTGCCCTGCATTGCTATTATATTATCCTGTTTAAGACCTGCATCAAGACATTTTTTTAGAGAATCTGGAGAAGGTAGCACTCTTGCAAAAATACGACTTGAATCAATTTTTTCTGTGATATATTTTAAACTTGAAACCCCTGCAAGATGAAGTATCCTTTTATCAGTCTCTTTTACTAAATCCAAAGTTTTATTAGCAGCTTCTTCAAATGAGTATACAATATGTATAAAATCACTTTCTGGAACGTCCATTTTTGATCTTTCAAATCTTATGTATTTTATTCCAGTCTCCCTTGCAGATCTTATAGCATTTTTTGTTGCATCTATTGCAAATGGATGTGTTGCATCGACCAGGATATCTATTTCTTTTTTCTTTATAACCTGGTTTATTTCATCTTTTTCAAGCCCCCCAAAGATAAAATCGTCCGCACCAGCTGATTTAGCAATTTCTGCACCATGGGGGGTGGTGGTTGTTGCTATGATATTGAACTTTTTAGATTGTTTCAATATTTTTATAATTCTTGATGAATCACTGGTACCAGCCATAACCATAATATTCATTTTATGAACCTCTCAGCAAGATAATCACTTATTAAGATGGTACTGGCAACCAATAAGATCAAAACCCAGTCCTCAAGGAATAGTGCAGTGGTCCTGAAGATTCCCTGCAGGAAGGGCAGGTAAATTACGCATAACTGCAAGATAATGGATGCAGATATGGCTATTAATAGGAACTTGTTCGATAATGATAAGTCTTTCTCAAAGCGACAGTTAAACACATTGAGGATCTGGTACATGACGAAGACTGTGAAGGCCATGCTCATGGCCTTAATCATCTCTGCACCGCTATTCAGTAGATAATAGTACAGGGCCAGGGTTCCCACACACATAACCACCCCTGCGAGGGCTATCTTGAGGAGGTTCTTTCGAGGGATGATCTCCTCTTTAAGTGGCGGGCGTTCCATAACATCCTTTTCTGGTGGCTCAACACCCAGAGATTGGGCGGGTGGCCCATCCATTATGATGTTTATCCACAGTATCTGGATGGGGTTGAAGGGTATGGGAAGGCCAATAATTGAAGAAGAGGTTATGGTGAGTATGGCCCCGATGTTGGTGGAAAGCTGGAAACGTACGAAGCGACGGATGTTATCAAATATGGTACGTCCTTCACGCACTGCCCTGACAATGGTGGCGAAGTTGTCATCCTGGAGGAGCATGTCCGCAGATTCCTTGGCTACATCAGTACCGCTGCCCATGGCTACCCCTATGGTAGCCCTTTTTAAGGCGGGAGCATCGTTAACACCATCCCCTGTCATGGAAGCGACGTTACCCTTCTTCTTAAGGGCTTCAACTATGCGCACCTTCTGTTCTGGGAACACCCTGGCGTATACTCTCACATCTTCCACCATATTTTCAAATTCCTCATCAGTGAGATTATTCAAGTCCGAACCAGTTAAAACAATTACTTCGTCTCCATCAATTATCCCTATTTCCTTGGCTATGGCTACTGCAGTGTCTTTGTGGTCTCCGGTGATCATAACCACCTTAATACCGGCCTTTTTCGCTGTTGCCACTGCATCCTTGGCTTCCTGCCTTGGTGGATCCATCATTCCAACCAGTCCAGCGAATACAAGATCCCTTTCCAACCCTTCTTTATCTTCTAAGTCTTCTTCAACACCTAATTTTCTATAAGCAAGTCCAATAACTCGAAGGGCCTTTCCAGTCATATCATTCAAGTCACCACTAACAGAATCAGTATCTTCAGGCACTATTGAACAAACCCCGCTTTCTCCCTCTATTTGAGAACATTTTTTTAGCAGTACCTCGGGTGCTCCCTTTATAAGGAGATATCGATCTCCACCTATCTGGTTTACTGTGGTCATCCTCTTGCGGGTGCTGTCCAGTGGTATCTCCAGAAGGCGTGGATATTCTTCTTCTAGCTCCCTACGGTTATAGCCCTCTTTATCAGAGTATAAGAGGAGGGCAGCATCAGTAGGATCACCAATTACTTTTCCATTAGAAAGACTGGCATTGTTACAGAGAGCGGAGATGGTGTAGGCCATTTTAGGCTCGTTTACTTTGGCTTCCCGGACTTTCATCTGGTTTAATGTGAGTGTCCCAGTTTTGTCAGTGCATATAACATTACAGGAGCCCAGAGTCTCTACTGCCAGGAGTTTTCGGACGATTGCATTGCTTTTGGCCATTCTCTGCATACCCAGAGCTAGTGTAAGGGTCAGTATGGCAGGTAATCCTTCAGGTACGGCAGCCACTGCCAGGGAAACTGCGGTCATGAAGGTCTCCACCAGGGAAGTGCCCTGCCAGTACTGGAGTACAAACACAAAGGAACAAACCAGCACAGCCAGTAGTCCCAGGGTCTTCCCCAGCCGGGCTATTTTTTGCTGGAGTGGTGTTTCTTCGTCTTCTTTCTGTATCATCTCCGCGATTTTACCTATTTCAGTGTCCATTCCGATTTCCACTACTACACCTTTGCCTCTTCCAGATGATACATCAGCTTCCATGAAAAGCATGTTATCATGACTTTGAACTTTCTGATCTTTCTCAATAATGGTTTGAGCATGTTTTTCTACTGGAAGAGATTCTCCAGTAAGGGCGGACTCATCAACCAGTAGATCATAACTTTCTGTTATCCTTAAATCAGCTGGGATGTTGTCCCCTTCCTCAACAACGACCACATCTCCAAGAGTAAGCTCACTTGCAAGTATTTTTTGTCCCTGTCCATCCCGAATTACCACTGCTTCGCTGGATATAAGGCCCTTTAACTTTTCCATGGCCTTCTCAGCTCGATATTCCTGTATGAAACCTACCACTGAATTGATTACAACTACAATTAAAATAACGATGGCATCCAGGGTGTCTCCTACATAATAAGCGGCTATGGCAGCTATAATCAAAATTAGGATCAGTATGTCTTTGAACTGTCCCAGGAAAAGTTGGACTGGTCCTGCTTTCCTCTCTTCAACCAGTTCATTTTTGCCATATTCCAGCACACGTTTTTGAGCTTCTTCGCTGGTCAAACCAATAGCACTGGAATTTAATTTTTTTAAAGTTTCATCTACACTAAGATTCTGCCATTTCATCTTGTACACATCTTGAAAAAAATCGCTTTTTTATAATTTATAAGTTTCATTTTATTCTTGGTATTTATAGATTCTATATATTCTGTGGAAAGTGGTTTTATTATTAAATCTGCTCCAACTTTTTCAGCCACCTTTAAAAGATAGGGGTGAAGTTCTAGAGGAGGTCTTATAGAATAAATTAGACTAGCGCCAGTATATATTTTTAAATTAGGACAGGTAAGATCATCCTTGATGACTCTGCTATGGGAAGGTTTAATATCTGTCATGATAATATCCATCTTAAGATGTTCTTGTAAGATATGGGCGACCTCATGAAACTTTCCAACACCGACTTCGATTATCTTATTGGTGTCGGCATAGTTTTTAATGATATAGCAAGCGAAATCTTTCCACATTCCATCACCGGAGATATTCATGATAATAAGAGAATTTAGGCGTCTGGATATTAAAAGGGTCTTAGAAATTGAGGAGATGTCCTTTAAAGACCCTTATCCTGCCAGTATTCTCATGGATGTTTACAATATGGGAGCAGGCTTTTTAGTTGCTCAGAAAGATAATCTTGTTGTTGGATATATTATATTTTGGATCAAATTTGAAGATGAAGGTCATATAATTTCAGTGGCAATAGATAAAAAATACAGAAGAGAGGAGATTGGAACTAGTTTGGTAGATACGGTAATACAAATTTTCAGAAAGTATGAAATGAAAAAAATTAAATTAGAGGTAAGAGCTGAAAATAATGAAGCACGAAAATTTTACAGAAGTCTTGGATTTGAAGAGGAAAAGATCCTTCCAAATTATTATGAAGACAATGAAGATGCGGTGGTAATGGAAAAGATGTTGAAGTAGAAAATAATGATTGAACATTCATTTAGAGTAACCTAACTAACCTATAAATGGAAATGAACTGATAGAAATTAATAGAAAAAATATAAAAAAAATATAAAAAATTCTAAACCTTTAAACAGATTTTTAAGATAATTTGACTTAAATTTATGATAATGCGGTGATTGAATGGTGACAGAGGCAAAATTGGCTTTAGAAGATGGAACAATAATCAAAGGTGAGGGATTCGGTTTTGAAACCGTTAAAACTGGAGAAGTTGTTTTTGCAACTGGAATGACTGGATATGTAGAATCACTAACAGATCCGTCTTATAAGGGCCAGATACTCATGGTAACATATCCTTTGCAGGGAAATTATGGTATATCTCAAAAATGGTTTCAATCAGACGGAATAAAAGCAGAAGGATTTATAGTCAGAGAGGAAAATCTTCAGCCCTCACATAATTTATCAGAAAAAAGTATTTCGGACTTCTTAGGAGAATATGAAATCCCCGGAATAAGTGGAGTTGACACAAGGGCACTTACAATTAAGATAAGGAAATATGGGACCATGAAAGGTGCTCTTTCTACAGAGGAAATAGGGGATCAGGAGCTTATTGAGCTTGCAAGGGATCAACCATCTATAGAAGAAATAGATCTGGTGGATAAGGTCTGTGTCGACAAACCAAAGATTTTCGGAGAAAATTACAAATACACTGTTGCTGTGGTAGATTGTGGAATAAAAAAGAACAGCGTAGATGCGCTACTTAGAAGAGAGGTAGGTGTGGTTTTAGTACCTTATGATACTAAGTTTAGGGAAATTTTGGATTATGGCCCGGATGCGCTGCTTGTATCAAGCGGCCCTGGAGATCCAACCAGAGTGAACGAATCCATCGATACGGTCAAAAAACTTTCTGAAAGACTCCCAATCTGTGGTATATGCCTTGGTCAGCAGATAATTTCCCTCGCCTTTAATGCTAAGATTTACAAGATGAAATTTGGCCACAGGGGAATTAATCAGCCAGTAAAAGATTTAGATACAGGTAAAGTTTCTATAACTTCTCAAAATCATGGTTTTGCTATTGAACCTTCATCGATTGAGGATATACCTCTTAGAATAACCCAAACTAACCTTAACGATGGAACTGTGGAAGGAATAGAACATAAAGAACTTCCAATTGCTGCTGTGCAGTATCATCCTGAAGCAGGGCCAGGACCTCATGATACTGACAATAATTTTGATAAAATTGTGAAGATGATGAAGGAATATTAGCGAACATTGATAACGAGGATAAAAAATGCCGAAAGATCAAGACATAAAAAAGGTTCTTATCATTGGATCAGGACCGATTCAAATAGGTCAAGCAGCTGAATTTGACTATTCCGGTTCTCAAGCTTGTAAATCACTTATGGAAGAGAGCATAGAAATAGTTCTTGTGAACAGCAACCCAGCAACCATTCAGACAGACACTGATATGGCCGATATTATTTATGTTGAACCACTTACTCCTGAAATAGTAGCTAAGATAATTGAAAAAGAAAAACCAGACGCTATCCTACCAACAATGGGTGGACAAACAGGTCTAAATATTGCCACAGGTCTTGAAACGCTGGGTGCTCTGAAGGGCGTTAAGGTCATAGGTTCATCAGTGGAAACCATAAGAAATGTTGAAGATCGTGATCTTTTTGGAAATTTCATGATGAAACTGGGAGAACCCATTCCAAAATGTAGGGCAGTTACCGCAATTGACGAGGCTTTTGAGGCAGTGGAAGATATAGGATATCCTATAATCGTAAGACCTGCATTTACTCTTGGGGGAACTGGTGGAGGCGTAGCCCATAACCATGAAGAGCTCAGAGAAGTTGTAACTAGAGGCCTTGAAATGAGCTACATAAATCAGGTTCTAATTGATGAATCTGTACTGGGATGGAAAGAATTTGAATATGAAGTTATGCGAGATAAAAATGACACCTGCATAATAGTATGTAACATGGAAAATATTGATCCTATGGGAATACACACTGGAGAAAGCATTGTAGTAGCTCCATCCCAGACATTAAGCGATGTAGACAACCAAAAATTGAGAGATGCTTCAATCAAAATAATAAGGGCTCTAAAAATCCAGGGCGGATGTAACATACAGTTTGCAGTACATCCTGAGACTGGAGAGTATACAGTAATAGAGGTAAATCCAAGGGTTAGCAGAAGCAGTGCCCTAGCATCAAAGGCTACAGGATACCCAATCGCTAAAATATCTGCTAAAATAGCAATTGGTATGACTTTAGATGAGATACAAAATGATATAACCAAGGAAACCCCAGCTTCATTTGAACCCTCAATTGATTATGTGGTTGCAAAAATCCCAAGATGGCCTTTTGACAAATTTAAGGGAATAAGCAGGGAAATTGGAGTGCAGATGAAATCCACTGGAGAGGTTATGGCAATTGGAAGAACCATCGAAGAATCGCTTCATAAAGCAATAAGATCACTTGATATTGGAATATATGGGTTTGAAGATGTTGATTTTGATAAGACTTTGCTTAAAAATGCAACAGATGAGCGGATATTCCATGTTTATACTGCGCTTAAATCTGGGATAAGTGTCGATGAGATATATGATATAACTAAGATAGATAAGTTCTTTTTGCATAAGCTACTGAATATCATAGAATTTGAAAAGGAATTGAATGAAAATACGTTGTCCAATCCAAAAATGCTCATTAAAGCTAAGAGAATGGGCTTTTCTGACCGTAAACTTTCAGTTATTACAGGAATTGATGAAAAACTAATAAGAAAAATGCGAAAAGATAATGGAATTATACCTACCTATAAGATGGTTGACACCTGTGCTGCAGAATTTGAGGCAAAAACTCCATATTATTATGGTACGTATGAACAGGAAGATGAAGTTGAGGTATCAGACAACAAAAAAGTTGTAATACTCGGTGCAGGACCTATAAGGATCGGACAGGGAATAGAATTTGATTATTGTTGTGTTCATGGTGCAATGGCGCTTAAAGAGGAGGGTATAGAAACTATAATTATAAATAACAACCCAGAGACTGTGAGCACTGATTATGACATATCAAATAAGCTTTATTTTGAACCACTCACCTTAGAGGATGTTATGAATATTATTGATAAAGAAAAACCATATGGGGTTGTTGTTCAATTTGGAGGTCAAACATCCATTAATCTGGCTGTTCCACTTGCAAATGAAGGTGTTCGGATATTGGGAACTCCTCATGAAAGTATTGACAGGGTAGAGGACCGTGAAAGGTTTACAAAAGTCTTAAACAAGCTTAAAATACCTCAAGCTGACTATGGTATAGCTAATTCTTTCCAAGACGCAAGCAAGGTCGCTCGAAGGATTGGGTTCCCGGTTCTGGTTAGACCTTCTTATGTGCTTGGTGGGAGAGCCATGGAAATTGTTTATGATGAGCTAGAACTTGAAGAATACATGAAGGAAGCTGTTAAAATTTCTCCAGAACATCCAATTCTCATTGACAAATTCCTTGAGGATGCTATTGAGATTGATGTAGATGCGTTGTGTGATGGGGATGACGTATTCATAGGCGGGATAATGGAACATATAGAAGAGGCAGGAGTGCATTCAGGTGATTCTGCATGTGTTATACCACCTCAAAGTATTTCTACTGATGTTATAGCGAAAATAAAGGAGTTTACCCGGAAAATGGCGCTTGAACTTGATGTTGTGGGACTTATAAACATTCAATATGCGGTTAAAACATCTAAAAATTCAGAAGATTCTGTTGTATACGTTCTTGAGGCAAATCCTCGCTCAAGCCGCACTGTACCGTTTGTAAGCAAAGCCGTGGGAATACCGCTTGCAAAGATAGCTGCTAAATTGATGATAGGCTATAAAATTGCTGGTTTTGGGCTTTCAGACAAAGTGGAGATTGGGCATGTTGCGGTTAAGGAATCAGTGTTCCCATTTATAAAACTTCCCGGCGCTGATTCAGTTTTAGGGCCAGAAATGAAGTCTACAGGTGAAAGTATGGGAATAGATGAGAATTTCGGAGTTTCATATTATAAAGCTCAACTTTCTGCTAATATGGAGCTTCCAAAGAAGGGAAAATTGTTTATAAGTGTTAGGGATGCCGATAAAGATAAAATCACAGATATTGCAAAGAAGGCAGAAGCAATTGGATTTGAGATTATTGCTACAGATGGGACTGCAAAGGCGATAGGAGATAAGGCTAAAGTTAAGATAATCCGTAAAATTAGCGAGGAATCTCCCAACATAAGAGATGCAATAGTTGATGGTGAAATAAGCCTCATAATTAACACACCGTCTGGTAAACAGTCAGCAGATGATAATTACTACATCAGGAGATTGGCAGTAGAGTTAGGTATACCCTATGTCACCACCCTCGCTGGAGCCCGTGCAGTACTTAATGCCATTGAAATTGTTAAAGAAGGAGATATTGGTGTTAAATCTCTAAATGATTATCATAAACTTTAAAAAGACGGTCTTTTTTCATGTTTAAACCTGAGATTAAATTTTGCCCATAATTAAATACACGTTAAATGTAAAATTATATTCTGATTTATATGTTCATAATTGAAAATGGACTTGTTCTCTATGGCGAAAATATGGAAGCTTTAAAAGCTAATGTCATAGTTGAGAATGGGAAAATAAGCGAGATTACAAAAGAAAAGAGGACTAACGTTAAAAAAATCGATGCAACTGGTTGTATAGTTGCACCGTCACTAATCAATTCCCATACTCATATTGGGGATTCTTTAGCTAGAGATGTTGGTGATGGAGAGAGTATAGAAAGGATTGTAAAACCACCTAATGGTCTAAAACACAGGATATTAAGAGAATCTGAAAGTGAAGAGATCATTGATTCAATGAAACAGTCCATGATGGAGATGCTTGCAAGTGGCACCACAACCTTTGTTGACTTCCGTGAAGGTGGATTTAAGGGATTGGATCTCATTGAAGAAGCTTCAGAGGATATTTCAATCAGAAAAATAGTATTGGGACGTCATAAATCCTTTTTTGATCCTGATGCCGAAATATCTTATGTTAAAAATGTCACCAAGAATTTACTTAAATTTTGTGATGGAATAGCAGCAAGTGGATTTGGTGAAATAAGAGAGGATATAGCGGGTATGATTACTGAAATCTGCCGAAAACAGAAAAAAATATCTGCTATCCATGTTGCTGAATATGAAAAACTTCAGGAACAATCATTAAAAAAAACAGGTAAAACTGAGGTTGAAAGAGCTATAAACTCTGGCTTTGATCTCCTAATTCATCTTACATCCCCAATACGAGATGATTTAGAACTTATAGCTCAAAGCGGAAATTCTGTGGTCTGTTGCCCAAGATCTAATGGCCTGCTCGCTGTTGGAATTCCTCCCATAAAAGAAATTTTTGATAGAGGAATAAACATTCTTCTTGGAACTGATAATGTATTGTTCAATTCCCCAAATATGCTGAGAGAGATGGATTATGCTCTGAAAGTGGTCAGGGGTTATTATAAAGACTATTTTGCACCTGCTGAAATATTTAAAATGGCCACTATAAACCCAGCAAAGGCATTTAACCTTGATTTGGGCTGTATAAAAGAGGGTAAGACTGCAGATGTCATGCTGGTGAAGCAGATATCAAATAATCCTATTCTTTCAATTATCAATAGAACCGAATCAAAAAACATAGTGGGATTGATTAAAGATGGTGACATCTTGTTCAAAAAAACCTAGATACAAAATATATTTATTTAACCCCTCCAGAATTTGGTGGTTGGTGGGGTTTTGTGAAGCTCTGTTTTTTTTGGTTATATTAATACTGTTTGGTTTTTTAAAGTGCATTTTGATAACTATTTTATAACGTTTTTAAATGTGATTGAGCTATTAAGTTTGTTATGGAAGAGGTATATGCTTCTTCTTTGTGATATAATGAATTTTTCCCTTGTTGTTGATAGGGAAGACTTGGAGTGGGTTTTGTTGGGCAATATACTTAAAATTTTTGATTTTCGCAACTGTTTGTTGCGAGTTTGCTGAGTTTTGCTCAGCAATTCTGGATGTGTGAAGCAGGAATTGCAAATCATAGATTTGCAAACTTGAAAATTTCTGATTTTTAAGAAATGGCTAAACAGGGTATTAAACCTGTGGATAAAGTGGGAATAATGTTTGGGGGTTATGGTTATTAGCATTTTTTTTCTCGGTGAACGTTTCTTATGTTTTAAGAGAGTTAATGAATAAGTTATGGATAAAGAAGAGTTTAGGAGGGTCGCTGGAATGGGAGATGTGTATGATGTTCTGGATTTTTATTGTTTTCATGTCTGGGTTTTCTGATGGACAGTTCGTAAAACTGGTTAATAGTGTCTTGAATCGTTATAATTTGGGTTAAAAATGTAGGAGGGGGTCTGTATTTTTGGTGGATTTCACTGATTTGGCGGTGGATTTGAACTGGCACTGCAGGAAAATCAGCAAAAAATCTCTTTGGAGAATAAAGATTTTAAATGGGTGTTCCAGTTCATCTAAAGGTTTTTTTATATTGGGGTTTAGCTTAAAATAGTCCTGGAATATCCTAAAATGGAACTGTTGGCTTTTATTTTTTTTTCTGGGATCACCTAACCATGCACCGATTTTCACAGAGATAATGGAGGAACTGCGTAGAATATGTTTAATTTGTCATGGAGATATTTTAATTTTTGATAAAGGATATTTACAGTCATAATAACTATGTAAATGGCCTTTTAAACTGTAAAGTCGTTCTCCTCATTTTTCCCAGACATTATTTCAAAGTAGAAAAGGTTTTAGGTAGGTTAAACTATCCATTAACCAGCTTTTGAAGGTTCAAAGCTCAATCAACGAATTAAAAAGCTTTTATCAGGGGATTGGTTAGGGATTTCAAACGGAAAATCAGTGATTGGCAGATATTTAAACACGTAAGAAGCCTGATAGAGGACGGGAATAAATTAACCAAAGAAACATTATCCTTGGACAAATTACACAGATTTACTTTAAAATCAGTGATTAAATACGTTTCTCTGAATGCACTTTTAGCAGGTATCATCACAGCACTTGGCTACAACACCAAAAAAGGACATACAAACCCTCGCAGAATAGTAAAAAATGGAGCGGGGTTAAAAATAAATATTAAGTTTCTTGTTCCTTAAAGGCGATCTCGAATGAGGTTCCTTTACTTCTATCAAGCTGGATATCGCCATCTAATTGAGCTACCAGAGTGTTTACTATACGCAAACCCAGAGTCTCAGTATTTGTAAACTCCAAGTCCTCTGGAAAACCAACACCATCATCACTAACTATAAGTTTAAAGTTTTTATCAGCAGAATTAAGCGTAACACCCACCTCACCCTTTCTATTATCTGGAAAAGCATGTTTCAGACTGTTAGAAACCAGCTCATTGATTATAAGACCACAAGGAATTGCAGTGTCAATATCCAATAAAACCTTATCCACATTCAGTTTGAGGTTTATAGTTTCATCATCTAGTTTATATGAATTTAAAAGTCCAGTTATTAGACTTCTTATGTATTCTGCAAAATCAATCTGGGCAATGTTCTCAGACTGATAAAGTTTCTCATGTACAAGAGCCATTGAACGAATACGATTTTTACCATCCTCAAACATCTCCACAACATCTTTATCGCCCGCATATTCTGATTGAAGCCCGATTAAGCTGGATATAATCTGCATATTATTTTTAACCCGATGATGAACCTCCCTCAACAGTATCTCCTTTTCCTTTAACGATGCTTTTATCTGATCTTCCATTTTTCTCCGCTCAGTAATGTCGATAAAGGAAACCAGAACCTGTAATAAGGTATCTTCAAAACCAGGAGTCACTGATAGTTTTAAGTCCAAAATCTTTTTTTCCCCTTTCATTGTCTGGATGGGGATTTCACTTGCAAAACTTGTATTTCCTTCTGCTAAAGCAATTATTTCTTCTTTGAAGACATTCCAAGACTCTTCAAAAAAATAATAAGATAAATTGTTGATTATATCTTCCTTTTGGCTAACTCCAAAGAACTTTAGACTTTCTTTGTTGACCTCTAGCACCTTTATCATTTTTACATACTTTTCAATCTCTTCTGGATGATCTTCAAAATATTTTCTGAAATCTCGAACACCTAATGCTCGCAACTTGTCAATGTGATTCTTCACTTTAGAAAAATCCTCCTCCCAAATAGAAATAGGAGAATGTTCAAAAAGAGAATGGTAACGCTTTTCACTTTCCATTAAAGCCTCATACATCTTTTTTCGTTGGACCTGTTCATTAGCCTCGTTTAATGCTCTTTGTACTGCAGGTACTAACTTCGACAGATTGTTTTTAAGAACGTAATCAGTTGCCCCTTCACGAAGAACTTCAACTGCAAATTCTTCTCCAATTTTCCCACTTACAAAGATAAAAGGTATTTGAGGACGTTTTTTCTTGGCAATTTTTAATGCAGAGATACCATCAAATTGAGGTAGTGAATGATCTGCCAATATCAATTCTGGTTTAAATTCCTCGAGTTCTCTTATGAAATCTTCTTTTGATTCAACTAGTCTTGATATAAAGTCTATACCTTCGTGGCGCAATTC
>VGTM01000025.1 GCA_016874685.1 Methanobacteriota archaeon | reverse complement strand
AATAGCTTATATGTGGATTGTTTGATGAGTCCAGCTCCAAAGAACAATAAGTCCCTACATCACTATTAGCATCAACTGTTTCAATTTTCCAGGATGAACCAGTCCATGAGGCATACTTTAAATCTCCTTTACTAGCATCATAATAGCTTATATCTGGATTATTAGATGAATCCAGTTCCAAAGAACAATAAGTCCCTACATCACTATTAGCATCAACTGTTTCAATTTTCCAGGATGAACCAGTCCATGAGGCATACTTTAAATCTCCTTTACTAGCATCATAATAGCTTATATGTGGATTGTTTGATGAGTCCAGCTCCAAAGAACAATAAGTCCCTACATCACTATTAGCATCAACTGTTTCAATTTTCCAGGATGAACCAGTCCATGAGGCATACTTTAAATCTCCGTTGCTTGCACTGTAATAGCTTATATGTGGATTATTCGATGAATCCAGAGCTAAAGAGGAATATTCACCTACATCACCACTTGCATCAACTGTTTCAATTTTCCAGGAAGAACCATTCCAATGGGCATAATTCACAGCTCTGTTGGCATAATCCCAGTAGCTTATATGAGGATTATTTGATTTGTCTACAGCCAATGAAGGACGATCACCCACATCACCTGAGCTGTCTATGGTGCTTATTTGCCATTCTTTTTTGGATATTTCAGAGGTTTGGGATGTTTCATTTTTTTTGGATAATATTGAAAATGCTCCAAATAGAATCAAAGCAATTATTACAATTATACTTATTAAAATCAATGATTTTTTCAATTCTATCACCTTATAAAACTTTTAACCAATAGTTTATATTATTATTGAACACTCTTAATTAATTTTTTTAAAAACATAATTAAAGACAAATTAAAAACATAATATATTTTGTATCTTCTTTAACTTTTGAAGATTTAATAGTTGATGATAGTTTAATTCAGTGTGGAATGATATTTTGACTTTTAATTTTCGTTTTAAAAAATTTTTTATGGATTTTGGTATTTCAAAGCCTCTTCGAATATGATTTTATTTTTATAAAGTGCTGAACCTATAACAACACCATAAACATTTGTTTTAGATAATTTTTTAATATCCTCTATAGATGTAACCCCTCCAGCGTATATAACTGGTATTTTAACAGCTGCTAAAAGATCCAGGAGTGGTTTAGTATCAAAACCTTTCATAAGACCTTCAAAATCCACATTTGTGAATAATATGCCACCTGCACCCCTCTCCTCCAAGATTTTTCCAAGTTCAGGTGCACTCTGTTTGGTTTTCTCTGTCCATCCCTTGATTACCACCTTGGAATCCTTGCTATCAAGTGCAACTATAATTCGTTCACCTCCAAATTCATTGGCGAGTTTTTCCATATTATATGGATTTTTTATTGCCATTGTGCCTAATATTACCTTATTAACTCCCATATTAAGCAATTTTGATGCATTTTCTATTGTTCTTATGCCACCACCAAATTGTACTGCGATTGAAAGTTTAGCAAGTATTTCTTCAATTATTGTGATATTTTTGCTCTTATCTCCCAATGCACCATCAAGATCAATGACATGAAGGAGATTTGCTCCTCTCTCCTCCCATTCTTTGGCCACTTCTGCCGGGTTTTTGATGATTACCTGTTCAGTTCCGGGTTTTCCCTGGACTAACTGAACGCATTTTCCATTTTTAATGTCAACTGCAGGGATTATTAACATTTTTATCACAATACTATGTTTTTTTTTGTTTTTATATTTGTCTTTGGATTTGGTCACAACAAAAATTAATCAGCTTAACATTTTTCTATGCATTTCAAAAGCATTGGAAATAAAAGATTAAAATTAATATATAGAATGCTTTATTTAAAATATACAAAATTACTTTTTCTCAAATTATTCATATGAGTTTCGAGAACTTAGAGTAATCATCATTCATAAATTTGGATCTATAAACCAACTTGCAATAAAAGCAATAAAACCAGAGAATAAAAGTAAACCGACCCAATAATCACTCTTTGGTTTGCAGACAGACGCATGCTCTTTTCAGATATACTTATTGTTTCACTACCTGAAACTTCTTTTGCGCCATCAGAATCCTTATCCGCTGAAAATATTTTATTAATGTCATCTAAAGTTGCAATAAATTTTAATTTGCCCGTGCATTTACAACTTGCAAAATCGTCTGGAACCTCACCTTCCCGAAGTTCGTAATATCCTCCACACTTCGTGCAAATTAAATACCCCATCTATTCATCCCCTTTAATATTAGGTACTCTTATTATTAATCACTTAATAATATATTATTTACTATTCTGAATAGATCGAAAAATTTATATAGAGTTTTAACTTGTATGAAGAAATGCTTGATAACTAAGGGTAGACAATGGTATGACTCACTGCAATAAAGCTTAAAATAAATTTTAAGTTTATTTAAAGATAATCACAGTAAATATTATTATATATTATTTAAACAACGAAATAATTGTATAAATTGGTTTTAAGTTAATAATATAACTAATCATGACTATAGCCAATAGTCTAGATTATACCCAAATAGTCTATTTAAGGATTTTATTTGCTATTTATATTATTAAATGATCTTAGCAGGTTTTCAAAAAATTATAGTTATTGGTCTGCAGACAAGCATTACTACTTATTATTCTTATAAAGAATGAACACACCAAATAACATGAGAAGACCGAATAACATTTGTGTGATGGTGAAAGGTTCACTAAGAATTAAGAAGGCAAATATCGCTCCAAATAACGATGCCAGAGAGAAAAGAGATCCAACTCTTGTTGAACCAATTTCTCTAATTGCAAAGTAGACCAATACAAAGGAAGCACCTATACTCAATATTCCAATAACAAATAGATAGGGTAAGTGGTAGAACGGAATTTTAAAACTTAGATCAAGCATCAAAGACAACAACAATAAAACTAAACCACCAATTAAACATTTCAAAGCAGATATCAATATAAGATCTCTTTTATTACTTAAAAATTTGCTTAAACTTGTATCCACACTCCAGAAGAATGCTGCAGCTATTATGAGCAGGTTACCAATGTCCGAGCTAACAGAAAAGTGCTCAATTTGACCGTTGGTGGTCAAAAAAAGAGTTCCAATTATTAGAAAAATGAATCCAAGGACGTCTTTTTTTACAAAACGCTCCTGGAGAATGAAAAATCCTATTATAATTATAAAAAGCGTTTCTGAATTCATAAGCAGCGATGCATTTACTGCTGTAGTATTGTTTAGTCCGCTTAAAAATACGAATGGAGCGATAACTGTACCAAAAAGGGCCGTAGTGATTAAAATTCCATAATCTTTCTGTGAAATGTGAGTTTCAGATTCACTCTTCTTATCTAGAAGTTTTAAAATTCTCTCTTTGAGGGGTGAAAATCGAATTATAAACAAAAAAACACCTGCAATAATGTAGGTTAAGGCTGCAAGTGGCAGTGGATGAATATTCTCTAACAAAATCTTATTAAATGGGCTTGAAATTCCGAAAAAGATGGTGGCTACAATTACGCTTAAATATCCCCATAATTGTCTCATTTTTTATATCACCTAAATTCAACTTGATAGTTTTTTTCTATTAAGAAAGATATAATTTAACAAATTTAAAGTTTAAAAAAATTTAAGAAACACTTATCATTTTAATATTTGTAATATTCTGTAATGATTGACGCTTTTGAGATGATCAAATGAGAAATGTTGCCCTGAAAGTAGCATACATTGGCACAAATTATTATGGATTCCAAAGACAGCCAAATTTAAAAACTGTGGAAGGAGAACTGATAGATGCTCTGAAAAAATCTAATTTAATAGATAATTTCAAAAATGCAGGATATTCGATCGCTGGTAGAACTGACAGAGGAGTCCATGCACTGGGAAACGTGGTCTCATTCAGAACAGACAAAGATGTAATTATAAATCAAATAAATGATTTCCTGCCGGAAGATATACGAATATTAGGTAAAGCAAATGTGCATTTCGGGTTCAAACCAAGATTCGCACAAAGCCGGCACTATAAATACATAATTGTTGATTCTGGAAATTTAAATTTAAAACTTATGGTGGAAGCATCAAAAAAATTCTGTGGCACTCACAACTTCCAGAACTTCTCAAAAAGGAGTGAAAGAAATCCCATAAGAACCATAGATACCATTAATATCCAAAAGGATGCTGAAAAAGAGGACATTATTACGATAGATGTTGTGGGAGAGAGTTTTCTTTGGAATATGGTCCGAAAAATTGTAAAAGTGCTTTTTAAGATTGGGAATGGTGAATCTGGTATAGATGAAATTGATAAATTCTTTGATCTCACATCAAAAGTGGTTATTAAACCTATGCCACCTGAATGTCTTATTTTGATGGATGTTGAATACAAAAGAGTGGAATTCGAGTTTGATGAATATGCAAAAAGGAAATTTCTATCTAGGCTGAAAGAGGAGTATCTATCTAATAAAACCATTAGCAGTGTGGAAAGAGTGATGATGGATAAATTAAAGCTTTTAGGTGTTGATCTAAAAAAAATTTAATTAATAAAAAAATTTTTTTAAATAAAATCTTTTTATCTAATAAAATCCTTAAAAACTAATTTAACTGCTATCCATACTTTTTTTTCCATAAAAACTCAAATATGAAAGTAAAATTTCAAAAAATTTCTTACATATTAATAAAAAGAAAGTATGATACACTAAAATGTTCAATCAAAGAATATTAGGCTTTATTTCGGTTTTCGATAACTATTTAAATGCCTAAAACAATATTAATTAGAGGTAACATGATAAAAACTGTGATTATGGCCGGAGGGAAAGGTACTAGACTACAGCCATTGACCTTTATAAGACCAAAACCTATGATTCCTCTGGTAAATAGACCGATCATGCAATACATGATTGATAGATTAAGATCATCTAAATTCCCCAACCTTATAATAACATTAAGCTACATGGCCGACCATATGAAACGATATTTCCATGATGGTTCTGATCTTGGCGTTGATATAAAATATTCCACTGAAAGATGGCCATTAGGTACTGGTGGTGGTGTTAGAAAAGCTAAAGAGCATATTGATGATACATTTTTTGTTGTAAGTGGCGATGTGCTCACTGATGTTGATTTTAATAAATTATTGAAATTTCATAAAAAAAAAGGAGGGCTTGCAACCCTTGTCTTAACGCATGTGGATGATCCCGCCCATTTCGGAATAGCTGTACTTGACGATGATAACCAAATCACCGATTATCTAGAAAAACCATCCCCTGATAAAGTGTTCAGTAACATAGCAAATACAGGTACATACGTGTTTGAACCTGAAATATTCGATTATCTGGATATAAGAAGGGGAGAAGTTGACTTTTCTAAACATGTCTTTCCAGCATTAATTAGAGAAAATGCAGGAATATATGGTTATGTGTTCCCTGGGTACTGGAATGATGTGGGAAGACCAGAAAGCTATCTCAAAGCTACTTATGACCTCCTTGAACAAAAATTCAAACATGACCCATTTGGAAATAAAATAGATGAAGAGATTGGAAGGGTGGGAGATATATGGGTCGGAAAGAATGTGGAGATAGATAAAAAAGCTAGAATAGAGGGTCCAGTCGTTATCGGAGATAATTGCACCATGGAAGAGGGATGCAAAATATCAAAGGGCAGTGTAATTGGAAACAATGTATTAATAAAAAGAAATGTGAACTTGGATGGTGCTGTCATATTTTCAAACAACATCATTCAAGAAAATTCATTTCTAAATAGATGCATTATCGACACCCGTTGTTTCATTGACAAGAATGTTATAATAGAGAACGGGGCTGTCATTGGCAGTCTGGTTGAAATTGGACAAAATTGTATTGTAAAATCATCAAGATGTATAACACACAATGTCAGGATCCTGCCAGACTCTATTATGGATTATGATTATTTCAACCTGACAGATCTTAAATAAATTATAAAATTAAGATTATTAAATTGGGTACTGTTAGCACTAATTCACAGATCATAAAACTGTAAGTAATTAAAATAATCGTCAATGAATTAATCTTAGGATAATGGAGGTTTTGAATGTCTCTATATGTCAAAGAAATCCGTGGAATCGTAAATTCAGAAATCACCAATGAATTTGCTTCAAATTTAGGAAATGTGATCGGAAACTTTGTAAGCCCTGAGAAGGTTGTTGTGGTTGGAAGGGACATGAACCCCGCGTCACAAATGGTTAAAAGATCCATAACTTCAGGGATAATGGCAGCAGGGATAGATGTCTTTGATTTTGGTGTAGCTCCAATCCCAGCCATACATTATGGGATGAGTCTATATGATTCAAATGTAATGATTACAGTGACCGCCTCTCACATGCGCCCAGAAGATATTACCATAAAAATATTCAGTGATCATGAAATTCACCTAGAAAAACATGCAGAAAAGGTGCTGTGGAGTGATGTGGGTGCTCTTTCATATGTACATGATTATGTGGAAAAATATGTGAATGCTGTTGTAGATAATATCGATAGTGATCTTATAAGCAGTAAAGCCTCAAAAATTGTTTTAGATGCTGCACAAGGTTTAAATGTACTTATCACCCCTGAAATTTTATCTCAATTAAAATGTGAGACCATACTTCTAGGAAGGCGATCGACTGACATAGAAGGGAAATTAGCTGAACCGAACCCTGAAAATATTTCTTTACTATCAAATCTTGTAGCATCTGTTGGTGCAGATATGGGAATAGCTCTGGACAATGACAGAGACAGAGTAATTTTCATTGATGAGAAGGGAAACATACTCAGAGATCAGACTGCACTGGGAATATTTACAAAAGATGCTCTAGAAGAAAGTCCAGAAGGAACGATCGTATCATCTGTTGTTGCATCCATGTCCCTTGATGAAATTGTATCAGAATATAAGGGTAAATTAATAAAAACACCTGTTGATTTGGTTTTAAATGGAATAATAGAAAAAAATGCCATTTTTGGTGGTGATGAACCAGGTATGTACGTTTTCCCCAAATTCAATCAATGTTTTGATGCAATTTACGCGTCTGTAAAAATGCTGGAGATAATTTGCAAAAAAAATAATCCTTTATCAAAATTAGCCGAAGAGATACCTGAATATCCAAGAACTGTTTTTATAATTGAATGTGAGCATGATGAAAAAATGAACCTCATAGAAAAATTAAAGGAACATTTAAAAGAAGAAGGTGAATTAAACACCATGGACGGGATAAGAGTCGATTTTGAAGATTCTTTTGTACTTGTAAGACCATCAAGATTTGAACCCTTGCTGAGGGTATATGTAGAGGCTAAATCCTCTGAAAATTTACAAAAATTAAGCCATAAAATAAGAAAAATAATTGAAGAGAGCTAAATTATTAAATCTATACAATTTCTAGTATTATTTTATTTTACAGGAGATAAAGTAGTACTAAGAATAAAAATAAATAGAATTAAAATATAAAATTAGAAACGTAATATTAAATATTTTGTAACGGAAACAAGGAGGCAATTTCCTGGTTTATAAGAACTTCAATGGCGAAAACAGAATAAAAAATTTTGAAAAGAAGGATTCTAAATATAGATTTTCAACCTTTAAACGATCTCAGAATGAAAAATGGATCATTGTAGGCTTTGACCCCGGCCTAACAGTTGGAATAGCCATCCTAGACTTAGATGGAAACTTACTTTCAATTAAAAGTTGTAAAGAAATTTCCAAAGCTGAGATAATAAATCATATTATAAATCATGGAAAAGCTATTTTAATTGCAAGTGATGTGTATCCACCACCTAAAATGATTAAAAAACTCGCTTCAGCCCTTAATGCAAAAATATCATCTCCAGAGAAGATAATGTCTGTGGGTTCTAAAATAGAAATCGTGGAAAATTACCTAAATGAACGATCAATCCATAAATATCCTGAAAATGCTCATGAAAGGGATGCTCTTGCAGCTGCGGTCAAGACCTACAAAAATTACCAGAATAAATTACAACAAATTGAAAAACGTACAGAAAATCTAAAATTATCTAGAGAAGATATTGATAACATTAAAAGTAGGGTGATTAGGGGACGTGCCATTAGTTCAGCAATAAAAGATCTCCTAAAAAATACTGAAGCTTCACAGGTGAATTTAGGGAAAAAAATTGAAGGGAATGCTACTGAAAACAATCAAATTATGGCTGAAAACGCCAGAGAACATAAAAATAAAAAATATTTAGAAGAAGAAACCATTTCAAAACTAAAGCATAAAATAAAAAACCAAGAAAAACAGATAAAAAATCTAAAAGAAAATAACATTGCACTAAAAGAGAATATAGAGAAACAAGAGGATGAAATAGCTAAACTCCAAAATAAAATCCATAAATTGTATTATGAATATTCAAAGGATATTTTATATAAAAAAGAAATATCCTCAAAAATTGCAATAATAAAGGGACTTCAGGAAAAATATACTAAAGAACGTGCCATTAGAAGGAAACTTGAAGAAAATCTGAAATCAATTAAAAATATTAGATTACTGGAACTATCAAAAAAAGCAATTCCTGTAAAGATAATAGAATCATTCACCAAGGAAGAAATAAAGAATGCATGTAAATACTGGAACATAAAAAAGGGGGATGTTGTTCTTCTTTCAAGTTCAAAAGGAGGAGGTTCCCAAACAGCTTTATTGCTAATTAAAATTGGTGTAAAGGCTATTATAACAATAGAAAAAATGTCACATCAGGCTGTAAATGAATTCGAGAAGAATATGGTACCAATATTAGAAGCAAAAAAGATCGATTTTAAGATAGTAGATGAATTTGCTATTATAAAAGATGAAGATTTAGAGAAAGAAATAAAGAGATGGATAACTGATGTGGAAGATAAGAGAAATAAAGAGGAAAAAAAGAAACTTATAAAGGTTATAAATGAATATCGTGCCCAAAGAAAAAGAAGTTTAGATAACTACTAATCTTTTTATTATTTTTCATCTCTATTATTATTTTAAAATCAATATCTAAATAATTCATGTCAATCAATTTCAACCATAGAATGTTTAATAATGGTCAAAAAACTCCCACGATCAAATTTATTAACCTAATTAAATAGAAGAAAACGTATGAAAATTGCAATTATAATAGGTACAAGACCAGAAATTATCAAGATGGCTCCTGTACTGGATGAGATCGAAAAAAGAGGAATAGATTACATCTTAATCCATACAGGACAGCATTATGATCATGAAATGTCTGATCAGTTCTTTTTGGATTTAGAGCTTAAAACACCTGATTTTAATATTGGAGTTGGTTCTGGATCTCATGGAGAACAAACTGCTTTAATGATGAAAGGGATAGAAAATGTTTTAATGAGTGAAAAACCTGATTTAGTGATGGTTCAGGGAGATACTAATGCTGTAATGGCAGGAGCCATTGTTGGAGGTAAGCTTCATATTCCAGTGGGTCATGTGGAGGCTGGTTTAAGGTCATACGATAAAACCATGCCAGAAGAAATAAACAGAGTAGTTGCTGATGCATGTTCAAAGATTTATTTCGTGCCTACAGAAGAATCTGCCATTAATTTGATTTTTGAAGGTATAACTCCACATGATATCTTTATAACCGGTAACACAGTTGTAGATGCATGCATAAGAAACCTTAAAATTGCAAAAAAACAATCCAATATAGCATCAAATTTAGATCCAGAAAAAGAGTTATTAACACTGACCATGCATAGACCTGAAAATGTTGACAATACTCAAAGACTTCAAAATATCGTAGATGCCTTACTTGAATTCAAAAATCTTGATATAATCTTTCCAGTGCATCCACGAACTGTAAAAAATCTTAAAAATTTCAGCCTTTACCAGAAACTAAAGGAAAAATCACATATTAAACTAATAAAACCTATAGGTTATCTTGATTTCTTACTTCTATTATCCAATTCAAAACTAGTTATGACAGATTCAGGGGGAATACAGGAGGAAGCCATTACATTGAATGTGCCATGTATTACCTTACGATATAATACAGAGCGACCAGAGACTGTAAAAGCCGGAGGAAATATTCTAGTTGGAGCAGACAAAGAAAAGATAATAAATAGTGTTAATGAAATTTTAAGTAACCATAATCTGTACAACAGAATGCAAAACGCTTTAAATCCTTATGGTAATGGAAAGGCCTCAGAAAGAATCATTGATGCAATCTTAAATGCACATGATAAGAATGAACTTAATATAAAAATGCCTGAGAACATTAAAGGTAACGTTGTGCACAGTCTTATTAAAATTAATACAGACATAAATGTATCTGAATATGAAAATAGGGAAAATGCAATTGTAAAAATTGTTTATGAAGGAGATTTGGCCAGATTCCCTTACCCCCAACTTAATCTGAAGAATAAATTTATAATATTAGATAAGTTCCAGTAAAATCAAAATATGATAGATTTTATATATCAATTATTTTATTAATTAATATTTATTAATTTAAGAAATCAATAATGATTTATTGCATAAAAAAGGAGATAAGATGGTTAATAAAGAAAATTCAAAAATTGCTGTTTATGGTCTCGGTCATATTGGGCTTCCCACAGCAGCTCTTTTTGCAAACGGTGGTTTATATGTAATAGGGGTTGATATAAACAAAGAAATAGTTGATTTTGTGAATTCTGGAAGATCACCAATTTTGGAACCAGGTTTAGATGAACTGGTCCACGAAGCTGTTGATAGTGGGAATTTATATGCCACAGATGATGGTGTGGAAGCTTCTAAATCCTCTAATATTATGATTGTGGTTGTTCCTACTCCAATTGACAAATATAACCAAGCAGACTTATCCGCTGTCAAATCAGCATGTGAATATATTTTAAAAGGATTAAATAAAGATGATCTGGTCATCATAGAAAGTACAATTCCACCTGGAACATGTGACCACATAATACGTCCCATATTAGAAAAAAGTGGCCTAAAAGCAGGTTTTGACTTTGGAATTGCCTGCACACCTGAACGAGCTCTACCAAACAACACCCTTTATGAGATGACTCATAATGCAAGAGTAATAGGGGGAATCAACGAAGAAAGTACTAATAGAGCTGTTAAACTTTATCAAAGGATTACTGAAGGGGAGATAATTAAAGTCAAGGATCTTATGACGGCTGAGATGGTTAAACTAATGGAAAATACTTACAGAGATACAAACATCGCCCTAGCCAATGAATTAGCTATGGTCTGTGAACTTTTAGGTATAGATACAATAGAAGCCATTAATGCTGCAAATCATCATCCACGTGTTAGTATACACACACCAGGTCCGGGTGTAGGAGGACATTGTCTATCTATTGATCCCTATTTTATTATTGAAATAGCTGATAAAAAAGGTTTAGAAGCCAGACTTATAAAAACAGCCCGTGAAGTGAACCAGAAGATGCCAGAACATGTAGTAAAACTGGTAATTGAAACCTTAGACGAACTTCGAAAACCAGTTAAAAATTCTAAAATAGGAATTTTAGGGGTTGCATATAAAGGAAACGTAGCAGATGCTAGAGAGACACCTGCAAAACCATTAATAAAACTTTTAATTGATAAAGGTGCAGATGTATGCGCAAATGACCCCTATGTACCAGATGAGATTATAAAATCCTATGGAGCTGAACCTGTAGATATGGATTCGGCTTTAAAATGTGATTGTGTTGTGCTAGTTACAGATCATGACCAATACAGAAGAATCACTCCAGATATGATCAAAAGCAAGGCATTTATATGTACAAGACCCATATTAAACCCCCATGAGTTTAAAGAAAAAGGTTTGATTTTTAAGGGAGTTGGCAGATTTTGAAGATACTGGTTTTTGAATTTGCAACAGCTTTAGGATTGGATGACCCATCTATTGCTGCTGAAGGTCTTGCCATGCTTAATGGGCTTTTAGGTGATCTTAAAGATCAAAAAGTACATTACCTTATCTCCAAAGGAAAACAAATTAAAAATCTAGACAAACATCAACCTATCTTTATAAAAAACCATTTATTTGACTGGATAGATAAAAATATCGCAAATTACGATGCATGTTTACCTATAGCCCCTGAAGATGATTTTATTCTATACAAAATTATAAAAACATTGGAAGAAAACCGTGTAAAAGTCATTGGTTCAAATTCAGATGCTGTAATGACCTGTTCTGATAAATTCAAAACTTATGAGACCTTGAAAAATAAATTGCCGTTTATAAAGACCGACCGTGTTCTTTTTGATGATCTAGGTGATTTTAATGTTCGCAATAAATATGAAACATTATTTAAAGACGATAAAAAGAGAATAGTAAAACCAGCAGCAGGTGTTTCTTGCTCAGGGGTAGAGATCGTCAACTCATTCAAGGAATTTCGAAAAGCTAGTCTCAATGTGAAGACACATCTACCATATTTTCTACTGCAGGATTTCATAGAGGGTATTGCATCCAGTGTGAGTCTCCTAAGCAATGGAAAAAATGCAATCCCGCTAAGCTTGAATTTTCAAAATATACACATATCAAATAATAAATTCAATTATAATGGAGGTTTCCTACCTTTAGAACATGAACTCTCAGAAGATGCAAAAAAAATAGCAAAAAAAGCAGTAGAATCAATTGACGGTTTGAAAGGTTATGTGGGTGTTGATTTAATCCTGGGAGAGGTTGTGCACCTCGTGGAAATAAATTCAAGAATAACAACCCCCTACATTGCACTTAGAAAAATCATAAACTTCAATCTAGGTGAAGCAATCATTGATTCTGTTGATGGTGAATTACCAGATAATGTTTCCTTAAAAGGAAAAATATCATTTGAAAAGAAAGACTCATATCTAGAAATCAATGAAGTGGTGCAATGAGAATTGCTGGATTTGACATTGGCGGGGCCAATAGTGACCTTGCAATAATAAATTTTGACGATTATGGTAATGTATTAAACATCAAAACGAAATTTAAATATCTTCCAATGTGGATAAAAAAAGATGAACTTGAGATGGCTCTACTTGAACTTTTAGGCAATGATAGGAATAAAATAGATGCCGTGGGTGTTTGCATGACTGCAGAACTAGTTGATGCCTATAAAACAAAAAAAGAAGGGGTTCTCGACATAGCTAGGAAAATTGAAGAAACATTTAGCATGCCCATAGGTTTTGTGGGGCTTGAGGGAATGTTAAGCTTTGACAAGCTCCTCCTTAACCCTCTTAAAGTAGCTGCAGCAAACTGGATAGCCACAGCTGAACTAGCATCAAGAATCTCCAATAACTGTATTATCGTAGACGTGGGTAGCACAACAACAGATATAATTCCAATAAAAAATGGATCTGAATGTGCGGCGGGGAGATCTGACCTTGAAAGGCTTGGAACTGGAGAACTTGTATATACCGGGGCTTTAAGAACTAATATTGCCACTTTAATTTACAAAGTGCCTTTTAAGGGCCACTGGTTAAGGGTATCCTCTGAACTTTTTGCCATAACTGCAGATATTCACCTGGTACTTGGAAACATAAGCAAAAATGATTACACCTGTAGTTCTCCAGACGGGGCAGGTAAATCCAGATCAGAGTCTATTAGAAGAATTTCAAGAGTTGTGTGTGGGGATATGGATGTTTTGAGCACTTCTGATGTATTTGAAATAGCTAAGTACATCTATAAAACACAGGTAAAACAGATATCCAAGGCAGTTTTAGAAGTTTCAAAAAGAGAAGGAATCTCAAAGGTGGTAACAACAGGACTAGGCATGGATTTTTTGGCGGCAGAAGCAGCTAAAAAAGCAAAAATACCATCTATTGGTATGGATAAGCTTATAGAGAAGAAGGACTGTATTGTTGCGCCTGCTGTTGGCACGGCACTTTTGATGGAAAAATTTTTAAAAAAACATTAAAATTTAATTCATTCGAGAATTAAAGCTATTAACTAGTTGATTTATTAATTTAAGAGGAGTATACAAAAGAGTATAAAAAAATCCTGAAAATAATAAAAATAATAAAAAAATTTATAGAATTATAACAATTTTAAAATATTGAAATAGTCAATAATATCATAAAATCAATAAAACAAGTTATTGTAGTTTTTTGGTGATCCAATGAAACGAAAGACTCGAATAAATATCGTTTTATGCATTACAGCATTCATTGTTGTCTTATTTATATTTGCAAATATAAGTGGACACTCTCAGTTGGGATCAGACAAGAGAGGTTATGTAACTAAGGATGTCTACTCCCATTATTTCCCCACCAAAAAAATAGCAGTTGTAACTGGTATACATCCTCGTGAAGAAATTTCTATAGGTTTAGTTCGCGATGTTATAAAAATTTATGCTTTATTACATAATGTGGAGATAACAAATTATCATATTGTGGTGGAAGACCGTCCAGAGGATTATGATATTGGAAGAAGAAATGGTGAAGAGCTTGCTTCTAATTATATTCTCCCTGATGTAAAAAAATCCGATTATGATCTTGTAATCATATGTCATGCACATGAACCAGGATATGGTGAGGGGTTCTTTATTGCAACACCTCAAATGGATGCAAGATCTGTAAATCTTGCAGAGGCTGTTCAGCAAAGTTTGCCGGACTTCAATTATTACCAGTCTTCTCGAAGGCCAAGGGCACGAAGTTCGTCTGCAATACTGTTCTCAAATCCTTTAGCATCTGCTGGATATCCTACCTTCGTTTATGAGATTCCAGAGTGGAGTGGATACTGGGAAGCATTTATCATGACCTACAGATTGGTAGATACAAGTTTTGGGTTGGTATAATCCTTATATTCCAATGGTCAAATAATCAATTTAGCATGATAATATAAAATTGCGTTAACAGTCATTTCAGTACCATACATCTTTAATACCCAAAAGATATGCAACTATATTTGTTGAAAGATGCAAAATAATCGTTATTACAATTATAAATATGATTATATCCAGAGGTATAACCACGACCAAGGAGGCAAATACAATTGCACCTAACACAAAATCAAGCTGATCTAGGATAGGGGCTGGTCTTCCCCTTTCAATTTTCATCCTCCTTTTTATAAAACTTCCACATGCATCACCTATCAATGCACCTCCACCTAAACACAATCCCAGTAATATACCACGGCCCCAATCTCCTGATATAAATCCTTGAATAAATCCAATTGCAGTTCCGATGGCAGTTCCTGTAATTGTTCCACGCCACGTAACTCCATTACCAAGTATCCTGCGACCATCAATGAAATTGCGATTAAAATCCACTGGTGATCCACCACCAAACGCCAATGCTGAAACATTGGCAAGATAAGCCGGTAACATAAAATATATTACATATGCAATCATAACTAAAACATTAATAGCAGTATTCATCATTTACCTCCTAATACGACCAATAAAAATTATAATCAAAGCAATGATTATACAAAATAATGGTATATGATTTATGACATTCTATTAAATATATATTGGTGAAATTATGGTTATCAAAAAAACAAAGAGCCTGTGTCCTGAATGCCTTGAAGTGATCGACGCCGAAGTCTATGAAGAACACGACAAAATCATGATAAAAAAGGAATGCAAAGAACATGGTGAATTTGACAGCGTTTATTGGACCAATGATCACCTGTATCATGAAGCATTAGACAGCAATCACAAAGGTCAGGGAGTTGATAACCCTCAAACCGCAGTTCTGAATGAATGCCCATTAAGTTGCGGATTATGTCCTGAGCACGAAAGTCATACTGTTCTTGGAATTATAGACGTAACAAACAGATGCAACCTGAGATGTCCTGTATGTTTTGCAAATGCAGCAGTAACAGGATACCTGTATGAGCCTTCCTATGATGAAATAAAAGAAATGCTCCTGAATTTAAAGTCAAACGAACCAGTAGCCGCCCCTGCGATACAGTTCAGTGGTGGAGAGCCTACCATCCGAAAGGATATAGTAGAACTGGTAAAGTTAGCTAAAGAGATGGAATTCAGTCATACACAAATCGCCACCAATGGAATAAAACTTGCAAAAGACCCTGAACTGGCAGGAAAGTTGAAAGAAGCTGGGTTAAACACTATTTATCTTCAGTTTGATGGAGTTACAGAAGAACCCTACATTGAAACTAGGGGTAAAAATTTGCTTCCTTTAAAGTTAGAGGCTATAGAAAACTGTAGAGCCTCTAAACTGGGAATAGTACTGGTTCCCACCCTGGTTAAAGGAATAAATGATCACCAAATTGGAGATATCATAAGATTTGCTGTTGACAACATTGAGATAATAAGGGGAGTTAACTTCCAACCTGTCTCATTTGCTGGAAGAACTTCAGCTGAAGAAATGGAAAAACAAAGAATAACCCTTCCAGATTTCGAAAAAGCAGTTGAAAAACAGACAAATTCCAAGATAAAGGTGAAAGATTTCTATCCAGCATCATCTGTTGTACCGATATCAGAATTTATCGAAGCATTAGAAGGTTCACCACAGGTTACCATCACTTGTCATCCTCATTGTGGTGCAGCTACCTATATTTTTGTTGAAGATGGAGAAATAATCCCAATTAACCGTTTTATAAATGTTGACAGGTTTTTCAACCTTTTAAGTGACAGCTCTGATGATATAAAAGAAGGTGGAAGAATAGGGAAAGCAAAAGTAATGGCAAGGTCCTTAAAAGAACTTCCAAAAACAGTAAATCCATTAAAAACCCCAAAATCAATTGAAATAAAAAAGATATTATTTAACGTTTTTAAAGACAAATCATATAGCTCTTTAGGTAATTTCCATTATAAAACATTGCTTATTGCCTGCATGCATTTTATGGATCCATGGAACTTCGATAAAGATCGGGTTAGGCGATGTGTAATTCATTATGCAGTCCCAGATGGAAGAATTATTCCTTTCTGTTCCATGAATGCACTTTACAGGGAAGACATCGAAAGAAAACATTCTATACCTTTGAAAAAGGACTAGAAGTGTTATTAAATGTTAATAAAAACCCCATCACGACTTCATGTAGCCCTAATCGACCTTAATGGATTTTATGGTAGGATCGATGGGGGTGTAGGGATCACCCTCAAAAAGCCACGATTAATTCTTGAAGCAGAGCCTACAAACGGAAATATCCAAGTAATATTTAATAAATCCAGAAAATTAAGCAGATCATTAATGAATGACTATGAAGGAAAAATCAAAAGTGCAACAAAAAAAATGATGGATTATTTGGGTATAGAAGGTGGATACAAATTCATTATTCGAAAAACTTATCCACCACATTCTGGACTTGGATCAGGAACTCAACTATCCCTTGCAGTTGGAAAAATTCTATCTCAATTCCATGAACAATATATTTCCGCTCATGAAATAGCCAGAATCGTTGGAAGAGGTGGGACATCAGGAATTGGGGTGGGAGCATTTGATTATGGTGGTTTCATCATAGATGGTGGCCACAGTATTGCTGAAAAATCTGATTTTTTACCTTCTGCTGCATCAAAAGCCTATCCTCCCCCCATATTGGTGAGATATGATTTTCCAGAGGATTGGAATCTGATACTTGTAATTCCAAATATTGATAGAAGAATATCTGGCTCAAAAGAGGTCAACATCTTCCAAAAGTACTGTCCAATTCCACTTAAAGATGTAAGAAAACTTTCACACCTTATATTAATGAATATGATGCCTGCTGTAGTTGAAGAGGACATAATTTCTTTTGGATCTGCAATTAACAGCATACAAAATATAGGATTTAAAAAAATAGAATTACAACTTCAAAAACCAATAGTAAATGAAATAATAGCAAAAATGCGCGCTGCCGGGGCTTCAGGAGCTGGTATGAGCTCATTTGGACCAACAGTTTACGCTGTCACAGATACTAACAAGAAAGAAATACGTAGAGCAGCTTATGATTCAATTAAAGACGTTGGTGGTGAAGTTATTTTAACTAAAGCCCAAAACAGTGGATTGAATATTAAAACATAATTATTATTTCCTGATGATTCTATGAAGTGATAGTATGAGTACGATGGATAAAGTAGATGGTAGAGTTTGGAGATTTGGAGACAGCATAGATACAGATGTCATAATTCCTGGAAGATACCTTAGAACTTTCAGTTTAGATGTCTTGGCAGCTCATGTAATGGAAGGTGTTGACCCTGATTTTGCCGGTAAAGTTCGAAAAGGGGATATAATAGTCGCTGATTGGAATTTTGGGTGTGGTTCGTCGCGAGAACAGGCCCCATTTGCCTTAAAACATGCCGGTATTTCTGCGGTGGTGGCAAAGTCATTTGCCAGGATATTCTACAGAAACTCCATTAACATTGGGCTTCCTGCCATTGTAGCTGACGTTGATGCAAGTGAAGGTGATTCTTTAAGCATTGATTTAGATATGGGATTAATCGAAAATAAGACAACTGGAAAAACATTTAAAATTAAACCATTCCCCCCATTTATGCTTAGTATACTGAAATATGGAGGATTGGTTAAACACTATCTAAAAAAGAGGCCCAGAACAAAGATCTGAGGTAAAGCATGAGATGTCCCACGTGTGGATCCAAGTCATATGAAGTTGTAAACTCAAAAGTAGAAGTTTCAAAAACCAAAAAATACAATAAACTTCTTTTAAAATGTAATGATTGTGAATCTGTATACCGAGAAACATTAACAGAAAAAAAACCAGATGATTATCGGATAATTATAAGTGAACACGATTTTTCCAGAAAGAGTCATGTAAAACTGTATCCAGAAGGCCAAATTCAAGTTGGAGATGTTCTGGATGTTGATGGTGTCAATGTAGAGATCACATCAATAGAGACAAAACGAGGATCAAGGGTTTCAAAAAGCCCTTTATCAGAAGTAGAGACTATATGGGCCTTATCACTTGATATACCTGCAAGAGTAGGAATTTCAATAGATTTTAGGGGTAGAGTTATATCAAAGAAGGTTGAAGTAGATAGAAATTTTGAATTTGGAGTTGGAGATATCATAAAAATTGGAAAATTTGTTTTAAGGATACATTCAATAAAAACCATGACCAGAAGGTTAAAAAAAGGAACTGCGGCAGCATTCATGGTAAAAAGAGTTTATGGTAAACCACTTGATGAGAGAAGAAGTTATGATTACGATTTAAGCAGTAAAGTGGTTGGATGATGAGTGAAAGAGAAAAACTAATTGAAAAACTTTCAGATTATGGATATATAAAATCTGAAAAGGTTAGAAAAGCTATGTTAAGAGTTCCGAGAGAAGAATTTGTACAACCAGATAAAAAAAATTATGCATATCTTGATCAGCCCCTGTCCATAGGACATGGTCAGACAATTTCCGCACCACATATGGTGGCCATAATATGTGAGGAACTTTACTTAGAGGAAGGAATGAAGGTTTTAGAAATTGGCACCGGCTTGGGGTACAATGCAGCAGTAGTTGCAGAGATAATCGGTGAGAAAGGTCATTTATACAGTGTAGAACGTATTGAAAGTCTTGCAATGGCTTCAGAAGAAAACCTTAATAGAACTAATCATTCAAAAAATGTAACAGTGGTAGTTGGGGATGGAACATTGGGTTATGAAAAGGAAGCTCCTTATGATCGGATTTACGTTACAGCCGGTGCACCGGACATGCCAGAACCCTTAAAAAAGCAGCTTAAAATTGGAGGAAAGCTATTAGCCCCTGTTGGCCCATCAAGTTATACCCAGGAACTAATCCTAGTATCCAGAACATCAAAAGATGAATTTACGGAAAAAAGTCTTTGCGGAGTTGCTTTCGTGCCCCTAATAGGTAAACATGGATGGCGACGTTGATCTAGGTACAAATTAGAATTATCAAATTATAATTTTAGAATTAAATATTCAAATTAAAATGAAATATCCAGATACTATCAAATACTGCTTTTTTTATTTTTAGTTTATTTAAATCTTTTATAGAATAAATCAGATATTAAATTATTAATAATATAAAAAAAAACTGAATTAACTCTGAATATTTAAAATAAGCTAAATCATATAGAACTGGATATATCAATAGTCACTATATGATCATAAATAAAAAAAATCAATTTAAAAAAACTATGCTAAATCATTATATTACCTATAAAACTCATAAAAAATCTAAAATTGGATAAAATGAAAGTATACATCGAAACATATGGCTGCACCTTCAACCAAGGTGATTCTCAGATAATGGCAGGTCTAC
>VGTM01000024.1 GCA_016874685.1 Methanobacteriota archaeon | reverse complement strand
GAACATGGAATTACTTATGAAATCATTCGATGTAAAAAGCTAAAAAAATATCTAAAAAATAAATAAATTCCTTTTTTTCAATTTTTTTGATTAATAAAATTTAATGATAATTTTTTTAAAATTTTTTAATTGATTAAAATTAGATGAATCAACTATATCTTCATGTTTAATTTTCATGTTTAACTGCTAAAAAAATATAATTTTCCAATTTAATATTAAAATTCAATATAAAATTCCAAAGATTACCTAAAGGATTATTTAAAGATCATATATTTTTTCTGAGATATTATTCTCTCATAAGATCATTGTAAGCTGAGATAGCTGCTATAGCCCCTTCTGCACATGCAACTACCCACTGTTTGATTCCACCAGTAATATCTCCTGCAGCGTAAACTTTCGGAATGTTGGTTCTTTGAAACTTATCAGTTATGAGGTAGCCTGCGGGGTCAAGTTTCACACCTATACTTGCTGCTAATTTGTTTGTTGGTTCTTCTCCAATTGATATGAAAATTCCGTCTGAGGGTATTTCTACTTTTTTGCCTGTTTTTCTATTGAATAAAACCACAGTTTCCACCTTTGTGTCCCCTTTTATCTCTTTCACCACAGAATTCCATATTATAGGAATGTTTTTCTCATGCAATTTATCCTGAAGGTATTGTTCTGCTCTAAGCTCATCCCTTCTATGGACAATACTCACATCACAGTCAATATTTTTAAGAAATAATGCTTCCTGTGCTGCAGCATTCCCACCACCTATCATTAAAACCTTTTTGTTCTTAAAAAAGGGTCCGTCACATGTGGCACAGTAGCATACTCCACTTCCCAGAAAATCGTTCTCACCAGGCACTTTAAGCTTTCGATGCTTGGTTCCAGTGCATATTATCACAGATTTAGCTATGTAATCATCTTGTTGGGTGGATATTCTCATTTCATTGCCTTTAAACTCTATTTTTTTGACTTCTTCCATCTCATTAATTTCCACATACTTTAATGCCTGTTTTTTCATTTTCCCTACTAATTGCATTCCTGCTATCATCTCAAAGCCAGGATAATTCTCCATCATGGGTACTTCTGATCCCAGGCCACCTGCACTGATTTTATCCAGAATCAGGGTTTCTGATCCCTGTCTTCCAGCATAAATACCTGCTGTGAGCCCGGCAGGCCCTGCTCCAATTATTAAAATGTCATATTCCTCCATCTGAATCTCCCCCAATTAACCATAGAATATTGTTATAATTTATTTTGTAATTTCTCCTTCAAAAGTTTATTTACCAGTTTCCCCTCAGCCTTTCCCTTTAATTTTTTCATTGCCATTCCCATAAGAGGGCCCATTGCACCGCTTCCTCTTTCTTCAATCATCTTTTTATTTGAAGATACAATTTCATGGATTATTTTCTCTATCTCCTTTTCTGATAACATTATAAGATCATATTTTCGAGCTGCTTCTTCTGGTGAATGTCCCTCTTCACATATTCCTATCAATATTTTGGGGACTGCTTCTTTTGAAATTTTACCTTCTTGAAGTAAATTGAAAGTATTTTTTATAATTACAATGTTCAATTTATCAATATCATGTCCATCTCGTTTAAGTTCCTTTAAAGTATAAGCTAAGGTTGATGCGACTGTTGTGGGATCTATTGTAATTTCTTTCATAAGTTCCTCAAAATCAGAGGCTTTATCAACTCTTACAAGCTGAGAAGCAAGGTCTTCACTTAAATCATATTCTTCCATTATTCTTATCTTTTTATCCTTTGGAAGTTCAGGTAAATTTGATTTAATCTCACTTAGCAGTTCTTTTGAAATCTTGATTGTGGGAATATCTGTTTCAACGTACATTCTGCTGGCCGTGGGAAGAGGTCTTAGATACTCAGTGTTCCCATCAGGAAGTGCTTTCCTTGTCTCCTCTGGAATCTCATTTATAGCAATTTTTGCCCTTCTTTGGACCTCCTGGAGGGCGTTTTGAGCTTTTTCTTCTCTATCTGCCACCAGAACAAATGCATCTTCATCTGATGCTCCAACAAAGTCAAAAACAGCTGCAACTTCTACTTCAGATATACCATAAGCTGGAAGCTCATCTGAATGGAATATACCTGAAACTCCCATTTTTTTAGCATAACCAGCTAATTCTGTCCCAAATCTTCGACCGGGCTGTATTTCCCTACCAATCAGTCCTGAAAATCCATTAAGTTTTATTGCGAGAACCGATTCACTTTTTGAAATTATCTTGGATTTTGTATCTTTAAATATTCCACCTACATCATATAATCCATTTTCAACGGTTGCATTTCTATTTTGAAGTTCATCCCTTATCTCTAGCAGTTCTACCTGCCTTTGAACCTCATTTTCAACCATTTGGGGCATTAAATCCAAATCCTGAACTCCTTTCACCTCAACCCTGGCACCATCTTTTATTGATATATTCAGGTCCTGACGTATGGTTCCTATTCCCCTTTTAACCTTTGTGCTCCTCAACACCTGGCCTATCTGATATGCAACTTCTTTCACCTGCTGAGGGTGTTTCATTGAGGGGGATGTGGTTATTTCAACTAGGGGGATTCCAAGCCTATCAAGTCTGAAAACTATAGCTCCCTTTTTATGGCCAATTCTTCTTGCTGCATCCTCTTCAAGACATAGATTTTCGATAATGACTTTCCCATAATCTGTATCTAGATGTCCATCTGTAGCAACCAGACCAGTTCGCTGAAATCCTCCAGTGTTACTTCCATCTATTACCTGCTTTCTCATTGTATAGAATTCATCCACAACCTTCATGTTAAGCAAAGATGCAATTACGAGTGACAATTCAAGTGCTTGCAAGTTAAGGGGATTTGGAGGTTCTTCGTCTGCCTCAACAAGACATGTATCATGATTATATGCCTCATAAATAAATTTTAATTTTCTTCTTGCTTCTTCGAATGCAGCTCTGTCTATTTCTCCAAGTTCGCTTTGCGTGGGTCTTAAATTCCTTAAAATATTAAAATCCGGTTTTTTATCCTCTAGATTGCAGGAACAGCCACAAAAGAGTTTTTGGTTGGTGTCAAGTTGTTGGTGTATCTCAAGACCCATTTTAAGTCCAAGTTTCTCGTAATCAAACATTAAACCACCACTAAATCATCATTAAATCAAAAAATGTTGTAGAGATGAAGTATCTTCAATTTCTCCTGCAATATTAGTATGCATGATCCTCGCTACCTCACCTAGATCTTCTGTCTGTCCTAAAGTCCATATCAACTTGACATATGCGGTCTCTGAAAGCATATCTAAGCCTGAAATCACCCCAGCAGAGATTAATTTCCGCCCAGTGCTATAAACATTCATATTTATCCGTCCATAGATACACTGAGAGGTCATTACAACCGGAATCTTACTATCAACAGCACGTTCTAGAGAAGGAATCACGTCTTCAGGGCAATGTCCAAGACCTGTACCTTCAATAACAATACCTTTATATCCTTTATCCACATAATAATCTATAGACTCATTGAAAATTCCAGGATAACTTTTTATAAATGCAACTTTCGGTTCTATTGAATCACGAAGCTTGATTGGGCCATCTCTCCTCTCTTTATATTCTAAATTTTTGTCCACAACCTTTATCTTACCTTCCTTAACTTTTGCAATTGGAGCTGTATTTATACTTCTGAATGTATCTCTTCTCGAGGTATGCATCTTTCTTACCTTTGTACCACGATGTATATAACTGTAAGAGTCATTTTCTGTTGCATGCATGCAAACAACGACTTCAGCAATGTCTGATTTGGCGGCTGCCACGGAACTCATGAGGTTTAAGAAAGCGTCAGAAGAAGGTCTATCTGAACTTCTCTGGGCACCGGTTAAAACGACTGGTACCGGGGTATCCAGCATAAAGCTCAAGGCAGCAGATGTATAATGCATGGTATCTGTTCCATGGGCAACCACCACACCATATGCACCATTGTTTACTTCATCCGCAATTGATCGGGCTAGTTTAACCCAGTATTCTGGTTTCATGTTCTCGCTTAAAATGTTAAAGATAGCTTCTCCCTTTATCATGGCATAATCAAGAAGTTCTGGGGTGGCCCTTAGGAAATCTTCAGCAGTAAATGCTGGATGAACTGCTCCAGTTTTATAGTCAATAATAGATGCTACTGTACCTCCCGTTGAGAGTATTGATACATTTGGTTTTTCGTCTTCTTCTTTAATTTCTAAAGGTGGTAACTCAATTTTAGGCTTTTCCCCTTTCCCTACAAGTTCAATTGTTGCTTCAGTTATGTCCACACCAATATTGTAACCACTATCAAGCTTCAAAACCAGATTTTTCTCTTCTTTTGAATCTGCTCTGTCTAAAAGCATACCTTCATAAAAAACATCATTCGTAGTTATTTTAATGATATCTCCAATAGATATGCCTGATGATTCTAAAAATTTTCTTGCAGCCCCTCTATAGTTCATCATATCCCTCAAATGTTATTTTTTATTTTAATAGCTATAATTTTAATTTTTGGTAATATTAAATCAAATTTTGATTAAATGTTTCTTAATAAAATTTATTTCAAAGTTTGATAAAGTTTTCCAAAGTAGTTATTATAATTCTTAATTCTATAAATCCAAAAAAATTTTAAGACACAATTATATATCATCAAAAATTGATTTTAGAGAATTTTGTAGTTCTTTAAGTACTTTGACCTTCAAACTTTAACATATTAAAAGAAAGAGCTCCCAACCAGAACAAAGCAGCGAATACCGCTAACCATTCAAATAAAGGCATTTGTAGGTTAGTTTTAACTGCATTAAGGATGATAAATAGAAGATCAATTATCACAACAGCGAATCCAAAATAACCTACTGGTTTTAAAAATTTAGAATGCTTTAAAAGTGGTAGATTCAGCATTATCAAGACCAGAAAAAGCAAAATGAAAAATAATGCTGATGCTAACCCGTGTTTAGCTCCATAATCCTCTGAATAGACACCAACCATAATTAGTGCAATAGCTGAAAAAAAACCAGTTATCTGTGCAATTATCAACAAGACTTTTCTCCAATTTCCTATTTTTTCCATTTTTTCATTTCTGTACCATTTATACAATCCAATAAAAAACATGAACAACATAATCCCAGTAATGATGCATCCAAGATTGAAAAATATTGATCCATGCGGATTGTAGCTTGAATTACCGAGATCACTAAACCAATTAGAAATGGGAGTGTAATCTCCAGGATATAAGGCTAAAGCTGTGAATGTAAAGAGGATAAAGGCAATTATGGCCACCATTCCAGATAAGAAACTTATATGTAACTTCATGGGATTTAACTCCAATATTATCCCAACTGTTTCATGAATAAGTTTTATATCTTTTAATTTGTATAAAAAATGTTCTAAGATTATTAAAAATAAATATAAAAATCAATGTATTAAAAACCGAAAATCAAAAAACCAAAAATATACAAACAAAAAACGAAAATATGGTTTGATCTGAAATTTAGAAAATAAAAAAAGTGTTTATGTTAATCAAACCACATATAACAGACTATATTAAGATTTACCCATAATTATTTTTAACTTAACTCCTTTTTGAACTTATAAAAATTGGTTTAAATTTATTTTTGTTACCAATGAACTCTTTTAAAACGTTAAATTAAATCATCAAAAAAATAATATAAAACTAGGAGTGAAATTTATGGGAATTGAAATTAAAACTGTTAAATTAGAAGCACCAAAAGATTGTAACCTTATTTTAGGACAGAGTCATTTTATTAAAACAGTAGAAGACCTATATGAGGCCATTGTTAATACAGTACCACAAGCAAAGTTTGGTCTTGCTTTTGGAGAGGCTTCAGGTCATTGTCTTGTAAGGTGTGCAGGTAACAACGATGAATTGACAGAATTGGCTGGTGAAAAGATACTTGAGATGGGGTGTGGTCACTCTTTCCTGATATTCCTCAAAGATGCATTTCCTATAAACGTTACACAACGGATAAAGAGTGTGAGTGAGGTCGTTAATCTCTTCTGTGCCACTTCAAACCCGGTTGAAGTGATAATCGCTGAAAGTGATCAGGGAAGAGGAATAATAGGAGTTGTGGATGGATCAAAGCCTCAAGCCATAGAAACTGCTAAGGATGTGGATTACCGGAAGGAATTTCTAAGGAACATTGGATATAAGTTCTGATCCCAAGATATAAAATGTAATAAATGTCTTTTTTTTATGAATCTAATTTATTTTCTTAAATATACATTCAATTTTTTTCATTAAAATAACAGAACCAACAAATAACCAATAAAATATTGAATACCTAATTTACTGTAATTTGAGATTTTTTGAGGAAATCGATCTATCTAATAAAAAGAAATTTATATTTTTAAACTAAATATATTAACATAAGTGAATGGGGGTTTTTTATGAGTGGATTAGATGGGGATATAGTTTTCAGAAAAAGTAGTGGTATTAAACGTCTGGAAGAAGATAAATTAGAAGTAAAACAGGAATATGTCACCTTACAGAGTAAGATCGGTGGCGTTCTTATGGTAAATTTTAAAGCTCCGGAAAAAGAAATAGCGATAATAAACGAATATTTTGAAAATTTAACCGATATGGAACCAATGACCATGAATATAGCAGATTCAGGTGATATCGAATGTTATTTTAAGGGTATTTCACCTTTAAAGGAATTAGATGAAGAAAAAGGAAATATTCAGTTAATTACTGTTACTGTACAGGAACTTCATGAATAAACATTAAACCTTCAAATATTCCTCAAAAATCCCGCATATCTCCTCTGGATCTTCTAGTACAAATGTATTTTCCATATTTGCCAATTTTTCAACATGCTCAACATCTTCTTTTCTTATTGTTAATTTTAGATCTTTTCCATTGGGAAGTTTCGTGACAACCACGCCCTCTTTGTAATCAGAAGGCATTATATAGATCGGAACACCAGCTTTCTGACCCATGATTGCTGCGTTTGTTAATAAAGTATCTGCTATTCTCAATGATATCTTTGCAACAGTGTTTGAAGTAGCTGGAGCAATTAAGAGAAAGTCAAATTTTCCCAATTGTATCTGACCTGCTAAAAATGGTGAATTGGCGTTTATTTCCACCCATACGTTGTCAAAATTCTTCTCCAATTCACTGAATATCCTGTAATACTTCACCACCTGATCTCCTGATTTGGAGATGTAGACTTTTATTTCGACATCGTTTTTGTACATTTCTCGGATTTTTCTCATGACCTCAAAGGTTTCCAATAACCTTTCGCCGGCACCAGTAATTCCCCATGCAATTCTCTTTTTTTTATTTGTCATGATCATTAATTCATTCTACTGTTTAATTTATTTTTCGATTTTGTTGATTCAAGATGTAATATACTACCTTTTAAGGAAATAAGAGACAGGATCCCGATATAAGATCTCCTACTCTAGCTACTCTATTATTCTTATTTATTTTTATAAAAAAATAGAATAAATTAAATTATCTGATCATTTATCTATTTTTCAATCTTTCTATCCAGCATCTGGACGATTCTATCTGCACTTTCAGCCATGAATGACTCGTGTGTTACCATAACAAGAGTTAAATTCTCTTTGAGGTGTATATCCTTCAAACGATCCAGTATCATTTTCCCTGTCTTTGAATCCAAAGCTCCTGTAGGCTCATCTGCCAGATTATTGAGGGATTATTAGCTAAAGCTTTTGCAATGGCAACTCTCTGTCTTTCACCACCTGAAAGTTCTGTGGGTTTTCTATCAACTTATCTGTTAGATTCACCCGTTCTAAAAGTTTTAAAACCTTTTTTTTCATTTCCTGACTTGAAAGTCCTGCCTCATACACTTGGTATTTCCACATTTTCCAGAACTGTAAGGTTGGGTATCAGATTATGAAGCTAAAAAACAAATCCAATCTCCCGAGATCTGAAATGGCTTAAATCCTTGGTTTCTCTTAAATCATATCCATTTACCTTAATAGAACCCTCATCAGGATGGTCCAATGCACTTATCATGTTAAGCAGGGTTGATTTTCCTGAAACAGAGGGTCCAATTATAGATACAAACCCTCCCTTCTTTATTTCGAAGTCAACACCATTTAGAGCCGTTATTTTCCCGTTATCAAACGTTTTTTTTAGATTTTTAATTTCAATTATGTTTTCCTGGTTATTCATATCTCAACGCCTCTGTTGGTGGAAGTTTACTGGCCCTATATGCTGGGTAGAATCCGCCTACTACCCCTACAAAAAGGGCTATGAAAATTGCCCTTAAAAATAAGCCAACTGTGTATACTGGCTCAACGAAACCCTCTGTAACTGAAGACAATATCAATTCAACAGCCAGTACCCCAATCACAATTCCAATCATACCAGCAAGAATTGTGATAAGTACAGATTCACCCATTATCATGGCTAATATTCTTCTATCTCTCCATCCAACTGCTTTAAGAACTCCTATTTCGCGTGTTCTCTCGAATACAGACATTATCATTGTGTTTACGACACCAATTCCTCCAATTATAATAGCAAGAAGTGAAATCGCCCAGGAAGCTGTGTCAATAGCGTCTAATCCTTTATTCACTTTGTTAAATTCTTCAAGAGACTTTATGGTGGTTAATTCATCTGGATATTTGTTCTCAATTTCTCCTGTAATGTCATTTAATTCAGCATTGTTATTCAGCTTTACAAAGATCATTGAAACAATATTATCTTTTTTTGTCAGGTTTTGAAGAGTTTTAAGAGCCATGAAGGCTCCGCCATCTTCCCACATACTTCCAGTTTCATAAATACCTGTTATTGTGAACTCTCTTCCTAAAAGTTTAATTTTATCTCCCACTTTTTTTTGGAGATTCTGGGAAGCCCTTTTACCCAATATTACTTCATCTTCACTATCTGGGGAAAATGGTCTTCCTTCTATTATTTCTATTTTACCTATGGATAATTTATCTCGCCTAATACCCATAACCACAAATGGATTGTTGTCCACATTGTACATGGTTATAAGAACTCCTACTGCATCATTAACACCATTTATAGACTTAATTTCATCAACTCGTTTCTCATCGATTTCACTTGTTGCAAATCCTGGTTTGTTACTTTGAGTTATGGTAAAATCAGACCCTCCAGCTTTTAAAGTGCTCTCAGTTGAAGCTTTAAGGCCGTCTGTAACAAGTCCCAACGCAACGATAGTTGCTATACCAATAGAAATACCCAAAATAGCGAGAATTGTTCTTGTTTTATTCCTGAACAGATTTTTTACGATTAATGAAAAAAATGACATGAATTATAATTTAGTCAAGAATGATATATAAATTATAAAGAAATAAAAAATTGAAAAACTGCTTATCCTTGTTTTTTAACTGATTTAGAAGTTTGGAACGAACTTAAAGCAAAATAAACACAAAAAAACATTGTTATTTAATAGTTATCAGGCTTTTTATCCTAAATTTCCAAAAAAGGAATTTATAAATGAAAAATTTATATTCCAAATAAATTCAAAATTTAAATAACAAAAATTACAAAAATATACACACAAATAAAAAGAGGAGTAAAAATGAAAGAAGACGTATTTTATGGTAAAGGAATGGTACATGTCAAAAAGGACTATCCAGATATTTATAAAGCAGTTGTAGCATTAAACGAGGCTGCTTACACTGGTAAAGTTCTGGATTACCGCACACAGAAACTGATTGCACTGGGGATAACTGCTGCTGCATCTGATGACAGGGCCATGAAAAAACAGATGATTAGCGCTATGCGGGAATTTGATATAACCAAAGATGAAATAGTGGACGTTTTAAGAGTAGTCCTTTTAACATCTGGAAATCCACCATTTACCAAAGCAATGAAAATATTATACAAAATAGTTGAAGAATAACATTAACTAGATAAAAAAATTAAAAAAAATTATATTAAATTAAATAATTTAGATTAAATAATATTCTATTAAATTCTTCTTACTTAGTTTTCTTAATATAAAATGGTATAAAAATAACGATTAATCATTAATCTAACGATAATATAAAAAATCTCTTTAAATAATAGGTATTATGTCCCCTGAATATCTAATACACTTGTTATTAATTAACCAGATAACCAATTCTAATTATTTTCAGTTATGGTGTTAAGAATGCCTGTTTCTATAAAATGGTTCCCAGCATCATGGTTCCAGATAAAAAAAAGAGGATAAAATTATATTTATATTGATCCTGCTTATTTGAAAAGTTACTTTAAAAATTATCCGAAAGGGTCGAATTTAGCACATGACCAAACCCTATAGACGGATTACCTGAAAAAGATCTTGAAAAAGCAGATCTAATTTTGGTAACCATCAAATAAAGATCATTGCAAAAAAAGTCACGGTCAAAATACTTAAAAAGGGAACATTCAAATATTAGCTCCTGAAATGTGTATTAAGGAATTAGGCAAAGATATAACTCATGTAAACCTGGAGATTAACATAATTTTGAAGATATTAAAATAAGGGTTGTAGATGGTTACAATACCCCTGAAGGAAGTTCTACGCGTAAAATACAGCATAAGGCAATGGTGTAGGTTATTTGATAACAATTGAGAGTAAAACAATTTATCATGCAGGTGACACGGATTTTATACCTGAAATGAGGGAATTTGAAAATGTGGATGTTGCATTAATCCCTATCGGAGGCACATTTACCATGGATATTAATGATGCTGTGGATGCAACTATTGCAATCAAACCAAAACTGGTTATTCCCATAATCGCTCCAAAGCTGACCCAATCGAGTTTAAAGAAAAAGTTGAATCACGATCAGATGTCATGGTTATGGTGTTGGACATAAGCAAATTCTATAATTTAAATTAACAATTTTTTTATTTGAAAATGATCTCAGCGAAAGAATATAATATCAATTGGAGGCGTTTGATGGATGAAATAATTGCTCGATGCGGTTTTATACATAGTAAATGCCCAGCCTGCAAATAACTATCAAAAAAAGAGAACATAAAGAAAGATTAAATGAATATTGGCTTAAATATTACGAATTGGCAAAGGATATCCAATAAGAAGCTGTGTTTTAGAAAAAAACATTGAAAATCATGCATATTGTGAATATCCATGTTAAATTTTGAAAAGCACGTGAATGACTTTGAAATATTCGAGGAAAAATATAGGGATTCTATCATGGCTGATGAATACGAAAAATTTTTCCGTCGTTATTATTGTAGAAAAAATAAGAAAAACAAAAAAATTGGAATAAAAATCTCATTTATTCGGAGTTTTTTTGAACGTGACCCTGAAAATTATATTATCTCATGTCTAGTGATATATTATAATTTTATTTAGACCTAAAAGAATTAACAGAAGAAAATAAGGGAGTATACTCATGTCAACTCATAAGGTTGGAAAAGCATCTAAAGATGATTATATCAAAGTTTTTGATGGTATCAAACGTAAAACGCTAGTTTATGGGAGCAAAACTCTCTTAACAGAATTTATATTGTCAAAAGGAAAGAGATTACCTATGCATAAACATCCTGAGGAACAGACTGGTTACTTGGTTTCAGGCCATATAATTTTGACCATCGATAGGGACAAATATAATATGAAACCTGGTGACAGCTGGTCCATTCCAAACGCTGCGCATGGGGCTAAAATTAAAGAAGATTCTGTTGCCCTTGAAGTATTTTCACCAGTAATGGAATATTATATCGTTTAATTCAATACGTTTACTCTCTTCCATAACATTACTGGCTTTTAAAAATCGCTAGACAGATTTTTTGTTGAAAATAAAAAATTTACACATTAACTTATCGTTACAAGAAGCAAACCTTTTTACGTGACCATGAACAATATTATTCACTGCCAATTTTGGCATTTATAAAACTCTTTTTGGGACATGTCCCATGGATGTGGCGAAAGCTGAACAAGAGGTGCTTAAATGTATAAATATATAAGAGAAGCCTGGAAAAATCCAGATAAATCCTACATAAGAGAGCTTATGTGGGAAAGAGCTCCTGAATGGAGAAAAGAAAGCGTAATACTTAGAATAGAAAGACCAACAAGGATTGATAGAGCAAGATCTTTAGGTTACAAAGCTAAAAAAGGATATATACTGGTTAGAACCCGTATTAGGCGGGGTGGAAGAAGAAAAACACGTTTCAAGAAGGGTAGAAGACCAAAAAGAATGGGTGTTCTAAAGATTACTCCTAAAAAATCCCTCAAAAGAATAGCTGAAGAAAGAGTTGCCCGAAAATATCCAAATTTAGAGGTTCTGAACTCATACTGGGTTTGGGAAGATGGAAAATACAAGTTCTATGAGGTTATACTGGTAGATCCCACTCAACCTTCCATCAAAAACGATCCTAAAATCAACTGGATATGCGAAAAACAGCACAGAGGACGAGTATTCCGTGGACTGACCAGTGAAGGTAAAAAGGGTCGAGGACTACTAAATAAAGGTAAAGGAGCAGAAAAGGTAAGATAATCCATGATCCACAACATCTTTTATCGGGTGTTTGTTTATGGAACAGAAAGCGAAATTAAAGTAAGGGCGGCCGTTAAAACCCTTTTTCCCAAGTCTTTGCCCACAAAAGCAATAACAGAGGGTTACTATAAAAATCCTGTTATTATTTTATCTGATAAAATCAATAAAAAAAGAGATATAACTCTTTTCCTTAAAAATTTGAAAAAAATAGGAACTTCTTCTAAACAAAGAATTATAACCCAATTGAAAAACAGAATGGATGATAAAGGAAACCTTTTTCTTAGATTTAACAAACAGGAAGCATATCTTGGCAATCTGAAAGTGGTAGAACACGGTGATTCTATACACGTCAAAATAAAAATTGCCGCATATCCCGCAAATAAAAAGACAGCAATAAAAATTGCCATGAAACTTTTTGGTGAATAAGATTTTGGTGAATAAGATGTTTTATGATTTCCATGTTCATGGAAACGGAAAGCTAGCAAAAGAGGCAAAAAGATTGGGATATCATGCTATTTGCCTTGTTTTTCATTCTAATAACTATAATCAGGAAATCTTAGAAATTTATAGAAAAGTTAAAAAAAATGGTAGTGTAAATTCCGAATATCCTAGTATCAGCATTGGGGTTGAAATTCTATCAAAAACAACCGAAGATCTTAAAAAAAATATTAAAGAAATCAGAAAAATCGCAGACGTTTTAATTGTCCATGGCGGAAATATTAAAATAAACAGAGCTGCGTGCAGAGATCCGAGGGTAGATATTATAGCTCATCCATACAAAAATAGAACAGACTGTGGAATAAATCATGTATTGGCAAGGGAAGCTGCTAAAAATGAGGTTGCCATTGAAATCAATATGAACAACCTTCTTAAATCCAAATTATCAATTCGATCCCGGGTTTTAAGCCAATATAGACAAATTACAAAGCTTCAACGAAAATTCAAATTTCCTATCATCATTACAACTGGTGCTCATTCTATATATGACCTTAGAACACCTAAAGACATTATTGTGCTTTCAGGAAGCTTTGGGATGGCGGAAAAAGATGCATTTGATGCATTATATGTAACCCCCCGTAATATAATTGAAAGAAGTAAAATCAGAGAGGATGTTATAGTAAATGGAGCTAAAATAATAAGATGAATAAAAAAATAAGAGGATAAGATGAAGCTTAAGATCTTGCCTCCATCACTTCGGGAAAAGAAAAGATACATTGCATTTGAAGTGATATCCGAGGAACCCTTAAGTCGCGATGATTTAATATCTTTAATCTGGAAATCTTCGTTAGCTTTCTGTGGAGAAAGCCAAACCAGCAAGTTCAATATATGGGTCATGAAGGTTTGGAAATATCAACTAGAAGAGCATGAAAACGTTTTAAGAGGAATTCTTAAGTGTACCAGAGAGGAAGTAAACCCAGTGAGAGCTACAATGTCCATTATAGCGAAATTTAAAGGGAAAAGAGTTGTTTTTCATACTTTAGGCATCTCTGGGACCATCAGATCTGCGACGAAAAAGTTTATAAAACCAAAAGAGTAACATAAACTAATAGTTTAAACCAAATTTCAAAAAAATAAAGAAAATAAAATTCATTGATTTAATGGAAAAATGAAAGAGAGGTATATATATGCAACCGTTTCCAGGAGCAGGATATGATAGGGCTATAACTGTATTTAGCCCAGATGGAAGACTTTTTCAGGTTGAATATGCAAGAGAAGCTGTAAAAAGAGGTACTACTTCATTAGGTGTGAAATCAATCGAAGGTGTTGTGCTAGTGGTTGATAAAAGACCAACAAGCAAACTAGTTGAACCAAAATCCATCGAAAAGATATTTCAAATTGATGAACACATAGGAGCAGCAACCTCTGGACTTGTAGCCGATGCAAGAGCTTTAATTGAGCGAGCAAGAATAGAATCTCAGGTAAACAAGATAACATATAACGAACCAATCAGAGTAGAGAGTCTAGCCAAAAAAATATGTGATATGAAGCAGATGTACACCCAGCATGGAGGTGTAAGACCATTCGGTTCAGCTCTGATAATTGGAGGAGTAAGCAGCAACGGATGCAGATTGTTTGAAACAGACCCTAGTGGAGCCTTAATTGAATATAAGGCCACAGCAATAGGGGCTGGAAGACCAATAGCCATGGACGAATTCGAAAAAAAATACAAAGAGGATATGAAATTGCAGGAAGCAATTGAACTGGCATTGGACGCTGTTTACGAAGCAACAGAAGGCAAAACAACCGCTGAAAGTGTAGAAATTGCAGTTATAGAGTCTAAGAATAAGAAATTCAAGAAACTATCTGAAGATGAGATAAAAGAACATGTTGAAGAGCTTCTCATAAGAAAAAAGAAGGAGGAAGAGGAGTAAAACATGGTTAATCTTGAAGATGCTGTTTTGGCGCGTCTGGAATACCATGGAGAACATTTCGAAATCTTAGTAGATCCAGATCTTGCATCGGATTTTAAAAGAGGAAATGATATAAGGAATGATATAAAAATAGAAGATATACTGGCCGTTGAAGAGATATTTAAAGATGCAAAAAAAGGTGATAAGGCATCAAAAGAAGTCATGAGGAAGGTATTTAACACTACAGACACATTGGATGTGGCTATAACCATAATAAAAAAAGGTCAAATCCAATTGACATCCCAACAAAGAAAAAAAATGCAAGAAGATAAAAGAAGAAAAATAGTCGCAAAAATAACAAGAGAAGCAATAAATCCTCAAAACGGACTTCCCCATCCTTCAAGAAGAATCGAAAAGGCTATGGAAGAAGCTAAAGTTCATATTGATCCCTTCAAAAGTGTTGATGAACAAGTATCACTTGTTCTTAAAGCAATTCGCGTGAAAATACCTATAAGATTTGAAAAAGTGGATATTGCCATTAGAATTCCAGGAGATTTTGCTGGAAAGGTCTATGGAGCAATATCAGATCTGGGAAAAATGAAAAAGGAAGAATGGCAACAAGATGGGTCATGGATAGCCATTTTTGAAGTGCCTGGCGGCTTGCAAGAAAGTTTTCACCAGAAAATTAGTGAGCTAACAGGTGGACAGGTGGAAATCAGAAAAATAAAATAGTTGATATGACCTGGACAGATGGAAACATTATAATAAATAGCTATGATACATAGGCTTCTTTTATTTGGTCTTTAGGATCTTTTATGGTTTTTTAAATGTCTTTCCCTGATTAAAGGAGGCAAAATGTGATATTTGTAAAAGATAAGGATATAGTAATTCCTGGAGATATTCTTGCAGAAAATGAATATCATACAGGTAGAGGGACTTTCAAGGAAGAAAATAAAATATGCTCATCTGTTGTTGGATTAATAGCCATCAGAAACAAAAAAATAAGCGTTATACCCTTGCAGAGCAAATACATCCCCAAAAAAGGAGATGTAGTAATTGGTGAAATTACGGATATAAGGTTCTCTATGTGGAATTTAGATATAAATTCACCATATTCTGGAATTTTACCCGCCTCAGAAGTTTTTGGAAAGGAAAAAAGAGAATTGAATAGCGTATTTAATGTAGGTGATGTTCTGTTTCTAAGGGTTGTTGATGTAGATGAGGTAAAGAAGGTAAAACTGGGTTTAAAAGGCAGAGGGCTCGGTAAATTCAGAGATGGAATTTTAATCAGTATAACTCCCACTAAAGTACCCAGACTTATTGGTAAGAAAGGATCCATGATAAACATGATCAAGGATCATACCAAATGCGAAATTGTGGTGGGCCAAAATGGAGTTGTATGGGTTAAAGGCGAACCTGCCATGGAAAGAATAGCCGAAAAGGTTATAAAAACCATAGAAAAAGAGGCCCATACCTCTGGATTAACAGATAGAGTGAGAGATATGCTCTCTGAACTTTGTGGTGAAGAAAAAGAAGAAACCCCAGAGAAAGAAAATAAAGAACTTCCAGAATAAGATTTAGTTAAAAATAGTCAGAGGTGATTATTATCATAATAAATAACAATAAAAGGGCAGATGGAAGAGATTTTAATGAATTAAGACCTCTAAAGATAGAAGCCGGTGTTTTGGAACGAGCTGATGGATCAGCTTATCTGGAATTAGGAGGTAACAAAGTCCTAGTTGCTGTATACGGTCCAAGAGAATTTTATATAAGACGTATGCAACGCCCAGACAGGGCAATTATAAGATGCAGGTATAATATGGCCCCATTTTCAGTTGAAGATAGAAAAAGACCCGGTCCAGACAGGAGGTCAGTTGAAATATCTAAGATAACTTCTGAAGCACTGAAACCAGCCGTTTTCCTAGAGAAATTCCCAAGATCAACCATAGATGTATTTATAGAAATCCTCCAAGCAGAAGGAGGTACAAGATGTGCTGGTATAACAGCCGCATCAGTTGCATTAGCGGACGCAGGACTGCCAATGAAAGATTTAATCGTATCCTGTGCAGCAGGAAAAGCTAATGGCCAAGTAGTTCTGGATTTATCTGAAATCGAAGATAAAGAAGGTGAAGCAGATTTACCTGTTGCCATAATGCCGCGAACTGGAGAGATCACGCTTCTTCAGATGGATGGGCATCTCACACCAGAAGAATTTGAAAAAGCCCTAGATCTGGCCATAGAGGGATGTAACAAAATAAATCAAAAACAAAAAGAAGCCATAAAAAAAAGGTATGGTGAATAATATGAACAGCATTGTTCCTGAAATTACACGGCGAAGTATAATAAATCTTATAAATAATGAAGAGAGAGCTGATGGTAGATCCCTTAATGAATATCGAGAAATATCTCTTGAAAATGGGGTAATCGAAAAGTCAGAGGGTTCTGCAAGGGTTAAAATAGGCAACACACAGCTATTAATAGGGGCGAAACCTCAAATCGCTGAACCATTCCCCGATACACCCACAATGGGTGTCTTAATGACCAATTCAGAACTTTTACCAATGGCATCACCTACATTTGAACCAGGCCCCCCCGATGAAAGATCCGTGGAACTTGCAAGGGTCGTGGATCGATGCATAAGACAAGGAGAAGTAGTTGATCTAGAAAAATTATGCATCATTGAAGGAGAGAAGGTATGGATGATATTCCTAGATATCCATGTATTAGATTACGATGGAAATTTGATGGATGCTGCAGTTTTAGGATGTGTAGCCGCCCTTATGAATGCAAAAATACCTAATGCAAGTGTTGTAGACAATGAGATCATACTAGACCAAGAAAAAATGTCTCCATTACCCATCAATGAAAAAGCTTTAATGTGTACTTTTGCCAAAATAGGTGGTAAATTTGTTGTTGACCCATCCTTACTAGAAGAAGATGTTATGGATACTAGAATTTCAATTGGAATGAGAGAAGACGGATCTATATGTGCAATGCAAAAGGGTGGAACTGAACCTATAACCAAAGATGAGCTAATGAATCTAATCAACATTGCAAGAGAAAAAACAGGAGAACTTCTAAAATACCTGGAGTGATAATATGGCAAGGACAAAGAAAGTCGGTATAACTGGAAGATTCGGTCCTAGGTACGGTAGGAAAGCGAAAAGAACCGTAAAAGAAATAGAAGAGAAGATGAAAAAGAGTCATCTGTGTCCTCAATGTGATAGATTCGCTGTAAAAAGGATAAGTAGTGGTATATGGAAATGTAGAAAATGTGGATCTGTATTTACCGGAGGGGCGTATGTTCCTGTAACACCAATGGGCAGAACAGCCACCCGAAACATAAAAAGGATTGTTGGAGGTTTATAATTGTACAGGTGCGCAGAATGTGGGGCTCTAATTGATCCGAAAGATTATATGGAAAATAAATGCCCAAGATGCAGATACAGGATACTTTTTAAGGAAATTCCGCCTGTAAAAAGAACTATAAAGGGAAGATAAACCAAAAAAATCAAGGCATTTTTAAATGTTAATAACAACGTCAAGGAATCCATCAGACAAGACAAGATCATTTAGTAGAAGTTTAAGTAACATCCTCCCGTCAAGATATATAAATCGAGGAAAGATGAGTATCCGAGACGTTTTTCTTAAGGCACATAAACTTGGTTTGGAAAACATTATCCTAGTATCCCAGATAAAAGGGAATCCGAGTAGAATAACATTCTACAATGACAAAGGTGAATCCGTGCTATCTTTAGACATAACAGTTGCACTAGAAAAATCTGGAAGAAGAATAGAAAAAGATGACCTCACTATACGGTGTGAAGTGGATGATCTTGGAGAAAAATTGTCAAGTATCCTGAAAATCCCTGAAGACAAAGGCGGTCCAAATTCAAATATTATCTGGATTAAAAAAGGAAAAAAAGGATATGAAGCAATTATAGAATTCTATGACAGAGATGGACATCACAAAAGCCCTAAAATATATGTAAAAAACTGGAAATTTCATAAAAATGAAATATCGCTAAAATAAAGATGAAATGGGAGTTCTTTGGTGAAATCTCTTGAATTTGTTAAAACCAAGATAAAAATTGAATTTGAAAATTACAAAGATGCAGATGTGGTGTTAAGATCTATAAGCCCTGAAATTCTTACTGCACCTTCCGAGAGATCATCTATTCGCGCTGATATAGAGAATGGAAACGTTTTAAGAATAATAATCAATTCAGAAGATGCATCCTCCCTTCGAGCTTCTCTGAATTCCTTCCTAAGATGGATGAGATTGTCATATGATGTTATAAAACTTAAAAAAAGTAAATTAGATAAGGATGTCGTGAAAAGAAAAGGACTTAAAAAATTGATAAAAAATTAAATTTTTAAATTGTAGATTGGTAAAATTGGTTAAATCGACAAAAAGGTTTTTAAATTTTTCTGAGAGGTGATAAAATGGAACTTCCTAAAAATATACAGCATCAAATAGCTCAATTCCAGCAAATTCAGCAGCAAGCTCAGGCAATTTCAATGCAAAAACAGGGCGTAGAATTACAAATTAAAGAGACTGAAAAGGCACTTGAAGAATTAAAAAAGACTGAAGAAGATTCTGATATATACAAGACTGCTGGAAATCTACTTATAAAGGTAAAAAAAGATGAAATAAACCAGGAACTTGAAGATAAACTGGAGACACTGAAACTCCGTGAAAAAACCGTTAAGAGACAGGAAGAGAGAATCATGAAAAAGCTTCAGGAAATGCAGCAGTCCATCCAGGAGGCGATGCAAGGTTCGGGAACATCTCCGGGGTTAGGGACTTGAGAAAGCTTGATGATGAAGAAATTGAAAAAATTTCTGAATTTGCGGTTGTATCCGCAGAAAATTTTATTTTTAGAAAGGTTTCGAAAAAAGAGATTATAGACCTTGATATAAGGGTTGAAATCCAGCAAGACGAAGTGCTGAACGTAGACATTGAAGTTGACATAGTTTTAGATGAAATCTCGAATGTAGACAGAAAAATTGTGGACGACGCTGCTGATCATACAATAGAAGAAATTGATAAATTTATAAACCATATCGCTATTTTTAAAGAAGATGAAACTCACAGACAAAAAGATTATAATCAAAAACTTTTTTTTTAGAAGATATGAAGATATATATGAAGATATAATATCATAGCCTGATCTAGCATGCATAGAAATTAAGTATCTCATTAGTTAATTTTTATAAAATTGTCTCAAATGCATCTATTTTAAAGTTAAAGATTGTTTCAACATTTTTAACCTCAGCACACTTGTCAATTGATCTTCCATATAATAATCAATAGAGATATTAGGAATCTAAATTTAAATAATATTAAATTTAAATAATATGATTACTATAACACGAGATGCTATATTCTCAATAATCTAAGCTAAATTGAGAAAAAAATGATAAAGTGGAAACATTGAATCAGTAATACT
>VGTM01000023.1 GCA_016874685.1 Methanobacteriota archaeon | reverse complement strand
ATAAAATAAAAGTTGGGTATCTGGGAAATCCAGCTCAATTTCAGCTCTTTCTTCTGCAATTTCCTCTGAGTGTTCTGCTGCAACAAGAGTATAGAAATTGTCTGGAACACTTGCTTTGAAATTTTCAGACACCACAATCTCTTCAACAGTTTCTGGTGGGATTCCATGGGAATCGTAGAGCTTTATAAGCATATCTACAGGTATTTCATCTTTATTTTCCTTTTTTAAATATTTTATGCTTTTTTTAACAATCTGTCGGCCCTTGAAGATGGTTTTGTGGTATCTTTTATCCTCAAGGTCTATTACCTTAAGTATATGTTCTTGATGGGCTCTGATTTCAGGATAAGTCTTAGATAAAAAGTCCAGTTGTATTCTCATTATATTAGAAAGTGATTCTGATAATCCCAGTTCCTTTATGAATCGAATGGTTCTTCGCAAAACCAATCTGGCCAGATATCCTTCTTTTACATTGGAAGGGATGACCCCGTCTGCTAGCATGAAACCCAGACAGCGTGTATGGTCTGCTATAATGTATATGGCTTCCATGGGCTTTGTAGATCTTTCAAGTTCCTTTAATGATAAACCCAACCTCTCTGCCACATTTTCTCTGAGTTTTCTAAGATCTGCAAAGCTTTCAATATCCATCATCCCTGCGACCTGGGCATTTTCAGCTAATATCACCTCATCAACATCCACATGAGCCATATCTTTCAGTTTATTAATTACAGGTCCGAATGATGCATCATAGGCTGTAGGTGTTCCCTGAGAAATCCATGCAAACCTTTCAAGACCGTATCCAGTATCTACAATGGTAAGTGGTATTTCTTCGCGTTTTCCACCAGGAAGTGTTTTGTATTTTATAAAAACAAGGGTTGCAAGTTCCACTCCTCTGACACAGACTTCATAACATGGGCCTGCGTTTCCTCCGCCTTCCCACCATGATTCTATGAAAGTTATCTCGTCTGTATTGATCCCTATCTTTTTAAAAAAGTCATGACAGTATTTTACAGTTTCATCTTCCCAGTAAACATAATTATTGTGAGAATTAAAGGCATGATGTCCACCCATGGTAAAACAAGTCATGTGTCTACCTGTTCTCCCAACATTATCCACATCGTTGAGTCTGATGGATGGCTGGGCAACCACAAGGGGGTTTGCAGGAGGTTTCACAATTCCAGATGTAATCCATGGCTGAAAGTTATAGATAGATGCTCCAACTAAAAAAACATCCTCTCTCCATCTTTTTGCAAGAACTGGATATCTGTTAATGACGTTGTGGTCATTATTTTCAAAGAATTTAAGGAAAATATTTTGGATGTTAAAAAGATCATATTTTTTACTTGTAGCTGGATTTCCGATGAATTCGTATTCATCGCAGGGGGCGTCTCCACATGTGTTTCTATCGGTAATTGACCAAAATTCGTTTCCACAGGTTTTACAAGTTTTCCTGCTGAATCCAAGTTCTACAAGTTGATTGGACATTCTAATCATTCTAAATTTTTTTTAGTCATATTCAGGTTATAAAAATTTTTTTAAATCATAGAAAACATGTCCACTAAAAATAAAATAAAAAAATAGTATAAAAGCCAATATGGGTTGGCTTTTAAAAAAGAGCGAATTAGCCAAACAAGGCACCAAGCCCTGCTGCTGCTTCTTCCTCTTTTTCTTCTTCGGATTCTTCCTCTTCTTCTTCCTCTTCTTTTTCTTCTTTTTCTTCCGCTGCTGGAGCCGTACCTGCAATTGGAGCTGCTGCTGTTACTGCTGTTTTCTCCATTGCCTCTTCAATATCAACTTCTTCGAGTGCTGCTATCAATGCCTTTACTCTGGCATTATCTACCTCTGCTCCCGCTGCTTTTAGGACCTTTTTAACGTTTTTTTCATCGATTTCTTGACCGGTTGTGTGCAATAACATTGCTGCGTATATATATTCCATATGATCACCTCAAATTTATTTATTTTATCAAAATATATTCAATAATTAGCCAAACAGAGCTCCAAGCCCTGCTGCTGCTTCTTCCTCTTTTTCTTCTTCGGATTCTTCCTCTTCTTCTTTCTCTTCTTTTTCTTCTTTTTCTTCAACTACTTCAACTTTTTTCTCAACATGTGATTTTAATTTTTTTAAAAGATCATCATCAAGTGCATCCTCTTTCACATCCAATATACCAGATGCCAGTGATAACATCTGTGCGTAAGCCCTCGATAATAGTGTATCTGTGGTTTTTGAAGTTAGAACAGATGCGTTTATAGCCAGATTTAATGACTTTGAGCTAGCATCTCCAATTAAAATTGGCACAGACTGCGGAGTGTATATCACTGCATTAACAGATAAATTCAATGCCTGAGAAAATGCTTTTTGCAGGTCTGATAATGTTTTTTCTTCATCAATAGTTAGGAGATCAGAGGTATAAACTGTTTGATCTTCATGGACAGCCATAAGATCTATTCCAACTTCCATGGGATTGATATCCAGTCGGGTGAGAATACTGGCCACATCCTTTGGAATTGCCTCTCCTTCTGCGACTATAGTTTTATCCTGAGTTATAACTATTTTCCCTTTTTCAATCTTAGCAGGGATACCTATCTTTTGAAGCTCTCCAAGAATAGGGCCTGGTTTGAAAGAAGTATCACTCTTTGGTATCACTATATCTGAGGGGGCAATGTTTCCAGGTTTTGCTGGGGCATGTGTTTTACTAGCTTCAAGAATTTTATATAGCTTAAAGGGATTCATTTTTGTGAATATAAACGCAGGCTGCCCATTCATGTATCCTCCAAGATCATCTATATTTGATTTTTCAGAATCGCTTAAGGCAAGGCTCATCAAGGTCTTTTTTGACATCTTTATAGTTGCGCTGTCTTTTAGATTATAACGCATCTTCTGAAGTTGAGGAGCAGGTATGTCTGAAAGATTGGCAATACCTACAACATCGTGACTGTCAATTAGTTCTTTAAGATCATTAACCTCTTCTTTTTTCCAATCAGCAACATGAGGCATTTAAATCACCCTCACTACCGGACCCATGGTTGTTTTGACATACATGGATTTAATCTGAGTTCTTCCTTTCTCCAGTTTCCTATCCATGATGCTAAGCACAGTTTCGATGTTATCTGCAATCATCTCATCTTCCATCTCCTGTGAACCAACGATGACCTGGATAACTGGTTGATCTTTTATTCTGATTTTGATGGTATTTTTAAGTCTTTCTAATATGGGCTCTGGTTTTATAGTAGCTGGAACTGGTTTTGGCATCTTTTTTCTAGGACCAAGGACAGGTCCCAAGAATCTACCTACCATGGGCATTAAATCAACCTGGGCAACAAAGAAATTATGTATATTGGCGATTTTTTTCGCTTTTTTTCTGTCTTTTCCCAACTCTTCCAGTTCTACCTTGGTGATTATAAGATCTGCTCCTGCATTTTTTGCCTGAACAGCTAACTCACCATCTGCAATAAAAGCAATTTTTACGTCTTTTCCACGCCCATTTGGTAGAAAAACTTCCTCTTCTATTCTGTTTTCTGGTTTTTTCATGTCTAAATCTTTGATGTTAATTACAACATCAATAGACTGTGTGAAGTTTCTCGGCTTTGATTGCTCTTTAGCCTTCTTCACCGCTTCCATTATCTCTTGTTTCATTGGAATTCCTCCATGAACTTTTTTAATAAAAAGTCCACATAAAAGAATCGTTTATTTAATTAATATTAAAGAAATTGTTACATAGTGATCAATCGATTTTGTTAATCTTACTAAAAAATCTTACTAAAAAATGTATGTTGTTAATATTTTACTATCTTTATCCTAATAATATTTCATCGTAGACTCCTTCATCGATGTCATTCTGCACTTCCCTTGGATCTTTTCCATTTACTGTTATACCCATGCTTACACAGGTTCCTATAACTTCTTTAGCAGCATTTTTATGATCATTTGAAAGAAGAGTGCCAAATTTCATTTTTGCTATTTTCAATGCCTTTTCCATGGATAAATCAGCGATTTTATCCAGTCCAGGGTCCTGTGAACCTTTTTCAATGTTCAGTTCTTCCATGATGAGTGCTGTGGTTGGGGGTGTACCTACTTCTACCTCAAAATCCTTCCTATCCAAATCTATGATGATCTTAACAGGGACTTTCATTCCTTCAAAATCTGCGGTTTTAGTGTTGATAGCTTCAACTACCTGCATCATGTTAAGGCCCAGTGGACCAATTGCAGGGCCTAAAGGTGGACCTGGTGTTGCTTTGCCGCCCTCTATGAGAATTTTCACGGTTTCTTTTGCCATTAATCAGCCTCCTTTTGTATTATTCTTATTTGATCACCTTTAACTGTAACTGGGATTGGGACTGCAGCTTCGATGAGTTCTAAGACCACTTCCTCCCTTGATTCATCTATCCTGACAACTTTCGCCCTTTCACCTTTGAAAGGGCCGGATATAAGTTCTACGATGCTTCCTTTTTTTATGGAAGCTATTATTGGTTCTGGTTTTAGGAAGCTTTTTATCTCTTCAAAGCTTATCTGCCCTTCCACAGATCCTCTTATGTTTGGAACCTTGAGTGCAGGGTTTTGCATGTCGATTTTGGATGAGGATTCAACTAAAATATATCCACGGAGAGTATCTGGGACTAAGATAGAATTTACTTCGATCCCACTGTTTTTAACATTTCTTGCAATCATTTTGGCAACGTTTTTCTCCTGACCTACCAGTGTTCTGATTGCATATATTAAATTTTCACTTTCGCCATCTTCCATTAACTCACACCTTTAATTCGAATTTATCATGTAGATAATTATATCATATTCACCAATTAATTTTTAATAAATATTTTATTATCAACCGCTTATCAATTGGGCTATTATGCTTATTATAAAGCCTATAACACCTATTATTATAATGCCTATCCCTGTTATTTTTGCCACATTCGTGAATTCGAATCTATCCGGTTTTTTTGATATTTTCAAAACTCTTTTGCATTGGTTGATAAAATTGACACTAGATTCTTTGAAATTATTCAAGTTCATAAAAATCCCTACTTTAATATTATTAAAAATAAGGTGTTAAAATCTAAATGTAGATTACTAGGTTGTTATCTCTAAGGATTTATAAACCTTTTCATCTGATAACAGAGATAGTAATAACTAACACTAAAATAGTAGTATGAATGTAGGTATGATCAAAATCTGAACAAAGTTTACCTGTGTTGTTAAATTAGAAGACACCGTCTATAAATTCTTCCAGGGCAGATTCGCTGGGAGATTCTTTTTCTCTTTCTTCTACATATGCACGTTCAGCTGTTGTACCGAATATATGTGGAGATCTGACTCCAGCAACTACAATGGTTGTTCTAACCACGTTCTGCAGATCATCCTGTATCTGTGCACCCCAGATTATGTTGGCATCGGGATCTAGTTCATCAGCCACTATTTGAACGATTTTCTCTGCTTCATGCAGTGTCAGGTCTGAGCTTCCTGATATGTTTATCAATGCGCCTTGTGCACTTGATATATCTAGATCTAGCAGTGGACTGTTTAATGCTTCGTGTACAGATTCAATTGCTCGGTCTCCGGTTTCTGATTCGCCCATTCCGATCATTGCCATTCCAGAACCTTTCATTATGCTTCTTATGTCTGCAAAGTCGAGGCTTACCAGACCGGGTTTGGTTATAAGCTCTGTTATCCCTTTAACTGCCCTTCCTAGAAGTTCATCTGTTACCATGAAGGCTTTGTTTATAGGTAGATTTGGTGCAACTTCCAATAGCTTATCGTTTGGTATGACTATAACTGTATCTGCTGCTTCTTGGAGTCTGTCCAGTCCTGTTTCAGCGTTTTCTCGTCTTCTCAGTCCTTCAGCACTGAATGGCATTGTAGCAACTGCAATTGTTAATGCACCGGCTTTTTTAGCCAGTTTTGCAATCACAGGAGCAGAGCCCGTTCCAGTTCCTCCTCCTAATCCGCAGGTTACAAAGACCATGTCTGCGTTTTCAAGCCGATCTCTAATTTCCTGTTCACTCTCTTCAGCACTTTCTTCACCAAGTTCAGGTACACCACCAGCACCTAAACCTTTACATACTTTTCTACCAATTAGTAACTTTCGGTGGGAATTTGAGTAGAAAAGGTCCTGTGCATCCGTGTTAACTGCAAGAGTATCAGCACCTTCGACTCCTATTTCCATAAGTCTTGAAACAGTGTTGTTTCCAGCTCCGCCAGTTCCAACTACAAATATCCTTGCTCGACTTTTTTCTATGATCTTTTTGAGGTCTTGGTCGATTTCAATGTCATTTTGTGCAACATGTGTAGGATTTGATCTTTCCATTCTCACTTCAGATTCTTTTATGCTTTCGTTAATGAATTTCAATTACTACCCCCACATCAATCTATTAATTATGTTAGTGTACTAACTTATATTTAAAAGCAACGGTTATTTGTTGATGATTCATTAACATACATATAATTTTTTCCTCTTATGAATCAACTCTCAGTATGAATGTTGACAGAATCTCATGGAAAATTAAGTGGGGTTAGTTGAATAAAAAATCTTGTTATAATTTTTCAAATTAACTAAGGTCTTGGCATTGCAATTATTTCATGTATCCTGAGATCAAAGAAGTTGTTCATGTGAGCTGCCTTCAATACAACAGCCGTGTCAACCCCTTTTGCAGTTCCTCCAATAGCAATAATTTCAGAGTCCATTGGAATCAGGCCCGCGTCTGCCGCCATGATTGTTATCTCTACACAAACCTTTATTCCCTGAGAGAACATACGAAGTGTCTCAGCTATTATTTCAACAGGTGTTGAACCTCCAAATTTATTTGATATTCCTCTTCCAACACCACTTAATGCATGGGTACCTGAGTAGGTCACAACACCTTTTTTTTTAAGTTTTTCTTCAAAGGAAGGATCTAATTCGAGTTTTCCTTTCTCTCTAAATCCTGCATGATGTGTTATACTGACTATTCTGGCATCGTCAATTTCTTCTGCAACTTTTAGTCCTGTTTTCCCTGATACAGATGCAACAACAATGGTTTCTATTCCCAATTCATCTTTTCTTCTCCTGACAAGTTCTATTACTTTATCAGTGTTATGTTCGCCTGGACTTTCAAAATAATTTATATCTTTTCTCATAAAACCACCTGTTCTAATTTATGGGTAAATTAATGCATGTAATTTGTTTATTTATGGATAGTGTATTGTATATTTAGATTTTTATTGAATATTTGTATATATTGGATATATGTATTGGATATTTGTGTAATATTTCTTTATTTGAAATTAATTTAAATGTTTAACGCTCATGTCCGTGTTAGTGTGCATTTTTTGCACCTTAAATTTGATGCGAAAAACGTTTAAGATAATCTAAGATTTGAATCCATTCTTTCGTTAAATTAACCCAACTTGAAATTAAATGTATGGTTTAATTTTTGCACACATTCAAGGGCATGAGCGATGTTTAAATTATTGAACATAATTATTATTGAAATTAATATTATTGAAAATGAAAGTAGTATATTATTCTACTCATAAATTAATTCTAAATTAAAAGAAATAATTTAAATAAAATTTCATCAATTAAACGAATCAAAAAATCTTAAATAAGAATATATCCAAGGAGAATCGTGAATCAATATTGTTTTATTCGCTGATAATTCTTTTTTCGGTCTATCTGACCTTAAGTTTGTTGGATGATCACTTGCTTTTCCATTAGTGGTTCATCTGATTCTTGCTCTAAATATACAATGTTACTATCCGGTTCTATTTCATTGATGTTATGAGTGACAATTATTATTGTTTTTTCATTCTTTAAGTTTTGAATGACTTTGTTAATAGCTTCTCTTGATTCAATATCTATGGATTTTGTTACTTCATCTAAAAGAAATATGGGAGAGTCCTTTAATATAGCTCTTGCCAAGGATATCTTTTGTTTTTCCCCGCTAGATAACATTGCCCCACTCTCTCCAACTCCTGTTTCATAACCTTGTGGTAAACTTTTTATAAATTCGTGAACTTGGACCAATTCTGCAGCGTGGATAATTTCTGTTTCAGTTGCTGAAAGATCGCCTATTTTAATATTTTCGTGGATAGAACCGTCAAATAGGTATGGGTCTGAAAATATAATAGAGATATTTTTCTGCAAATCTTTCCTTCTCACCCTTGAAGTATCTTGTTCATCTATTTTGATATGTCCCTCATCTAAACTGTAAAGAGAACACAACAATTTGAGAACTGTACTCTTTCCAGTTCCATTATCTCCAACTATATAATTCAAACCTTTTTTAAAGGTAGCATTGAATCCTCGTAGAATATATCTACCATTATAACCAAACCATACGTTATCAAATTCTATCATGCCTTTTCTAATAATTAACCTTTTATCATCCGTTTCATTTGTTTCTAGCTCAAATATTTCTTTAACTCTGTCGAAAGCTGGTAAAGAACTTTTATACGAAGTCCACAAACTAGATAATTGAGAAATTGGAGAGAAAAAGAGAGAAACATAGCTTATGAATGCTGTAAATGTCCCGAGGCTCATAGATCCTTTGATCACCATTAGGCCACCGAAAAAGATGAGTAAAATCATTGGCACTCCAAATATCAGAGACCCTGCAGAAGAGCTTAAAGAAGAATTTTTTGTATAATATAAGGATTTATCGTAATAATTATTCATTTTTTCATTGAATTTGGTTTGAGACCACATTTCAAGCCCAAAAACCTTTATCACAGGTATCATATACAAATTTTCTTTTAAAAATGAAAATATCGAAGCATTTTCCTTCAAAAGCGCCATTTGTGCATATTCTAATTTTTTACCAAAAAATAATGAGGATAGTAAAAATAGAAACACTGGACTAATTACAATAAGAGCAAGCTGCATGTTAAGGTAGATCATTATTATAAAGGGCACAGTAATGCTTGCCATACTCATAATAAATTGTGGAACAATATGGACTGGAATGTGTACTGCCATTTCTATATTTCCCATAATACGGCTGATCATGTCTCCAGTTTTTATTTTCTGTACGTTTTTCAAAGATGCATATTGGATAACATTGAAAGAGTCTTCGGCAACATTTTTAAATAAGATAAATTCTAGTTTTCCTGTTACGTAGCTGGACATGTAACCAGAAATTGATGAAATAATGTATATTGCAACGATTCCTACAAGAATATACCCAAAAAATCCAATTTTTTTACCAATAAAGACATCATCAACCAATGATTTTGTGAGTAATGGGCTGATGAAAGAAAACAACATAGTCACAATACTTAGAACCAAAATAAATACCATAGTAGGAATACGTGGCTTTACAAATCTCTTGAAGAAGAATTTATAGCCTTTTTCATTCATAACCATGTCCCTTCTTGTGGGTTGTAGTTACAAAGCATTTTATCAGTTAATCCGCCGGTTAAACTTTCTTCCAAAGCCCTACAATCGGTGCATGCATATCTGAACTCACAACTCGTACATTTCTTTATTTCATCTAGATTTAATTTCCAAAATCTACCCATATCTACCATAGATTCTTTGAAAATTGTGTAAAGCCCTTTATCTTTGACATTGCCAAATTTATAATGCCTCATTATTGGGCAAGGGCTTACATTTCCATTATAACCAATCGATAATGAGTGTCCGAGACATGGATGATATTCCACATTATTTAGAAACTCGTCCAGAGTTACTGGTAAAAAATTCTGCTTGACCCTAGTTGGCAGATTTTCTAGATCCTTTTTTTCTTCAATGACAAAATCTTTTATTATATTTCCACTTGCTATTTCATTGGAATCCTTCCAATTTTCGGGCTTTACAACTACTAAATAATTAAAATCTTCAGAGTATATACGATTAAATTCAGGTATATTTTCAAATTCGGTTTGAATAACTAAGTTAGCTTTTTTTTCAAGATCTTTAACGATTTCTTCGGATAAACTTTGCTGATGGATTGTTATAATTATATTTATGAACTTTCCATCAGCATAATCTAAAATATCCATTGTTTTATCCCATTCTAATGTCAAATCTCCACCATTTATCCAAATACTCTGGCAATCTAGATCTTTGAGCTCGACTATAAGTTCTTTCCACCTTTCTAAGGTTAAAGATTCATCATTTTCATTCCATTTATTGCAACCCATGCAGCCCAAGCTTCTCTTTATTCCATAAAAACCACAGAACCAACAATCTCTATTACAGGAGTTGTTTATTTCAAGAAATGCTCTATAGAAACCTAAAGGAACAATTACCTCACTTTCTTCGTTAATAGCGCCGATTCTCAGTTTCTGTATATATGTTTTATGTTTATAGAAATTCCCCAAACAGAGCTTTTTAAGCTCATTGAGAAAATTTAAACCTTCTAAAACCTGATTATTTTTTTCACAAGATGTCAAGATTTTTGTTTCTTGTGGGGTTAGAGCATATATTTTCATCGTTATTAGGTCGAAAATTGCTCCGCACTTTTCTCCTCTTACGAAATAGCATTCCGGATTGAGTCTGAAGTACATTTTTACTCACCATAATATTTTTTAATATTTTTATGTTTCGAATTACTTTCATCAACGAAATCTGGATGTATTTCAGCTATTTCAAATATATCTACAAATTGATCTTTCATGAGCGAATATACTTTTTTACAAACCTTTGAAGAGCTTAAAAATCTTTTATAAACCATGAAATGTTTGAAACAACGGTTACAATTCTTTTTAATCTTACATGAAGGGCATTTGTCCATTTGCCCAACATATTCATTGATTAATTTGCTAATTTTTTCAAAATTTAATCCTTCATCCACATTCCCAATGGGAAAACTCTCATTTACCCTTTCACACATATGGTAATTTCCACACACATCTACGAATATTTTTCTTCCAGGTATGCATGAACCAGTAAATGGCATTATTGGTAGAGATGGAATGATTGTTTGGCTGTCAAAAAGTACTCTCCCCGGGGTCTGACCGACTAGACAATCAAAAAAAGATTCTTTTTCTTTATGTCTTTGGTAGTCAATGTTCTCAAAATAATAGATTTTAGCCTTTTTTAACTGATCCTGAAAATTAAGATAATCTTTTTTTGTGTATTGTTCATAATATCTTGTTTTTGCCCAATAATCAACTTGTGAAGCCGTTAAAGCGGCGGGAACATCCTTTTTATTAAAAAATTCTTCTATCTTGAATAAATCGCTCTTCCAATCAAAAACCGGTATAGAAAAAATTTTTTCATATCCTACATCCATGATTCGGCCAACATTTTTCGAAACATCATTAAAAGTCCCTTCTCCATTACTATAAATTCTAAGTCTATTATGTTCTTCTTCTGGTCCATCTATACTAACAGATATTATGAAATCATGATCCATAAGCCAATCTGCTTTTTCTTTGTCTAACAAAGTGCCATTTGTAGTAATCGTAAACTGCGTTTCATATTCTTTATATTTGTTTTCAATATATTCTACGCAGTCTTTAATTATTTTGAAATTTAGTAAAGGTTCTCCCCCATAAAATCCTATTGAAGGTCTTCTTAAAGGATTGTATATTTCTCCCAACTTTAGTATGGATAGATAGTAATCTATTGCCTTTTTTGCAATTTTATAATCCATATAACTGTCCGAATGATTTCGGGTATGTTCATAGCTGCTGGAATAAACACAATATTTACATCTTAAGTTACAATCTTCAGTAACGCATAAGATGAGGTGATTTAGACCGGATTTTAACAAATAATCTTTTATGTCTGATGCACGGATATTTTGAGGTATTTTTGATCCATTATTCTGGACCCTAATCTGTTCCCATTTTTTTATCCAATCATAATAAAAGGCTATTTCTTCTTCATCATAGTCTTTTTTTAATATTTCAATAACATTCTTCTTAGATAAAGATTTTTGATTTGATATTTCGTTAAGAATAGCTTTCATAGTTTTGGAAAATGGAATAAATATTCCGGTTTCATAGTCTAAAGCGTACATATTTCCTTTTGAAGTCTTGAATTCTAACATTTTTTACCCCTCATCCTTTATCACTTCAAATCATACTTCTTTAAAAATGGAATCGTTAATTGAAATGTTGATTTTACAAAATATTAATGTATCAGCAACAATAATTGCTGATACAAAAATTTACACTAGTTAGTCCATTAAAAGACTTGATACGCCATTTGGTCGCCTTTGAATGTCAAATAGTTACCGAACCAATTGGTCCACCAGCCGCAACTACAGCTGCATCTACAAGCTCTACAAAATCCCGCTAATGACGCTCCTTTTTTTCCATTGCTTGATATTCCACTTCCAGTTACATCTTCCATTTAATTCACCTATTTTTTATGGTCGAAGTATTACTTCACTCCGCCGTTATTTTTTAACAGATCCTAATTAATCAATTTTGCTATTATCGTCATATTTACATAATTTTTATAGTATAATTAATAAACATTTAATTTTTAATACATAATAATCCATTTAATATTAAGATCAAATAAAAAGGTTTCAAAACTTATTTTAGGGGATGATAAATTAAATTTACACTTTAATATATTTAATATCAGTTATAATAACATAAATAATAAAAAAAAAATTTATATATCTCTATTTACTTAAAATTTATAAGAAAATAATAAAATTGATTAATAATAAAAAAATAATTTGATCCAATAAACAATAAAGTCAGTTTTTTTTACATACAATTTGTAAAATAAAAAAAATAATATTTTTTAGTAATATTTAATTAAATCATTCTACAAATCTTTCTAAAAATTTCGTTATTTTCATGAAAGTCTCTGAAAAAGGTCCTAATTTATATCCAAATCTATTTAGCATATCTAAATCTCTCTTCTCCAAGCACCCCATCAATGCTAATATTAAAATATAAATAAAAGGAACTGCAAAAAGCGTGATAAGAACTATCGGAACTGTTTTAGGGAATGGTGCGAGCAATAACGCTATTAAAATTGAGGTTAAAATTATTTTGGCTAATTTGCCCCATGGTAATCGGGTGTTTGTTATTTTAAGAGTTTTGTGGACTGACAGGATCATTATGATAAAGGTGGCTATTGTTGTAGCTATTGCAGCACCATTTAAACCATATAATGGTACTAATATTACGGTTGAAATTAGATTTATTATACTTCCTAAAATTAAAAAGAACATGGGTAAGTATGGTTTGCCTAAACCTTGAAGAATACTCGTTGAAACTATATAAATGGAGAAGAATGCCATTCCAATTACCAAGATATTCAGCGCATCTCCTGCAAAAAGATGTGCTAAAGGAGCTCTTGGAAAAAGAATTGCTATTATTTGTTGAGAATAGAGTGTTATGACGACACATAGAGGGAGAAGAACTAAAATCATGTATCTATAAGAGTGTTTAACATATTTTTCAACAAGGTTGTTACCATTGAGAACTAAGGCTTCAGAGGCAGCTGGTAAGAGAGCAACTGCAACTGATGAGGATATGATAAGTGGAAGTCTGGCAATGGGGCTAGCAATATTATAATAGCCCACATATGTTTCGTTCATAAATATCTTTATAAAATACGTTCCCGTATCGTATATAGCTAATTCCGCTAAACCAGTTAGAATAACAGGAAAAGAAAATACTAAAAGCTTTTTAGCTAATTTATATTCATCTACAGGAACTATTGGGCTCTCAACGTTTATCAATCCTTTCCAAATGGTTTTTCTGAATAATAATAGTGCCACCCCTGCAGCTGCAGCGAATCCTATTATTGTGCCTATAACTGCCCCTAAAACATATAATCCAATTAAAATTAAACAAACTGCTAATACTATCATAAATATCTGTTCTGCAGCTTTAGTGATGAAAATATAGGTCATATTTTGATAGCCCTGAAAAACACCGCGAAGGAGACCTAAAACAACACTAAAAGGGGTTATTAAACCAACTATTTGGAAAAGGATTACCACGTCAGTACTACAATGTAAATATGCTGCCAATGGTTTGGCCAAGAAAAAAATCGAAACACTGATAAGAAGGCTCATGAAAAGCATGATCTTTGCAGATGTTATTATAACTTGTTTAACCATGTATTTATTATCTTTAGCTGAATATTCGGCCACATATTTTGCTATAGCCGGTGGAAGACCAGCTGCTGCGATTAATATTGAAACCCACTGTAAAGGGAGTACAAGACTTAGAATACCATACCCATCAATTCCCAATAAGTATTGCATCAAGATCCTGTATAGATAGCCTCCAATTCTGAAGATGATATTGCCCAGAAGATTTATGAAACTACCTTTTAGAATTTTTTGCATAACATTTTATTCCACAAGAGTATTAATAAAGCTATCGTCAAATCCATTGATCTGAGAAAACTGGAAGTGACATTTTACTCACCTAAATTGATTTATGAAGTTACTATTTCTGAAATCCTTTATTATCTGGTTAAATCTTTTTAAAATTATCTTTTAAAAGATGCAAAATGAATTGTTTAATTTTAATTGTTTATTTTCCCTAAAATTTGTCCTTATATAATAAAATCTTTAATTAATAAGTTTATCAGTTTTTTTATATTTATCAATATATAATATCGTTATATTATTAATATGAACAAAATAATAAGTTAGAAAAAATATATCATTCAAAAGTAAATAACAAGTAAATCTTAACAAGTAAATAACATCTAAATCTTAAAAATAAATCTTAAAATTCTTAGAAGAAAATCTAAAAAAATCATGAAGATAAATCTTGAAAGTATACTTTAAATGAAAGTATATTTTAAATAAATCATAGGTGATGAAATGAATACATTTGATTTTCTCACACCAGATCGATTAAAAAAACCTCGTAATCATGGAATTACAATGATGTTAGATAAGGGAATGGGTTTAATGGCTGCAGAAGACCTTCTAGAGATATCTGGTGAATATGTTGATTTTGCAAAATTTGGATGGGGTACAATCCTCCTTCATGATAAATACCTTATCAAAGATAAAATTGATATTTACCTATCCTATAATGTGAATCCTTATCCGGGTGGAACATTGTTTGAAATTGCATATCTCAATAATAAATTCTACGAATTTTTAGATGAGGCAGATAGGCTTGGATTTAACACCATAGAGATATCTGACGGATCAACCAATATTCAAATGGAAGAAAGGGGAAAAATTATCTCACAAATAAAGGATCATGGTTTTTATGTAATTACAGAAGTTGGAAAGAAAGATCCCAAAGAGGATGTTAGATTTACTCCTGCTGAGAGAGCAGAGCTTGTAAATTTTGACCTTGATGCTGGAGCAGATAAGGTTTTAATTGAAGCTAGGGAAAGTGGAAAAAATGTAGGTATCTTTGATGAGAAGGGAAATGTTAAAGAGGATGAAGTTGAGATAATCATAAAAAATACAGATGTTAAAAACTTGATCTGGGAAACTCCTCAAAAAAACCAGCAAGTTTACTTTATATTGAAGTTCGGACCCAATGTAAACCTGGGAAACATTCCTCCAGAAGAGATAACAGCTCTTGAGACTATGCGGCGTGGATTAAGAGGAGATACTCTTGGAAAGGTGAACCTTGAATGATTGAAAAGATAACTATTCTCGGTGGCTATGACAAGCATGGGGATAAAGAACCTGTAGAGGAAGTCGTGATAAAAAAGGGTGAGATAGTCGGTGTGGTAGGTCCAACTGGAAGTGGAAAAAGCTCATTAATTGCAGATATTGAACAGCTTGCACAGCAGGATACATTTTCAAAAAGAAAAATCCTTGTAAACGATAAAGAACCAAGCTACGAGGATAGAACAAACCCCAGAAAAAAGATGGTAGCTCAGTTATCTCAAAACATGAATTTTCTGGCAGACATGTCTGTAGGAGATTTTTTAAGCCTTCATGCAAAGTGTAGAGGAGCCAGTGGGAAGTGTGTTAACGCAGTGGTCGACCTTGCCAATACACTTACTGGGGAACCTATTAAAAAAGAACATGACCTTACAATACTGAGTGGTGGGCAATCAAGGGCTCTAATGGTTGCTGATGTTGCAGTTATAAGTAATTCCCCTATAGTTTTAATTGACGAGATTGAAAATGCAGGTATAAAAAAGCACGACGCCCTAAAAGTCCTTGCAGGGCATGGCAAAATTGTCATGGTTGTAACTCATGACCCCGTACTCGCTCTTATGACAGATAAAAGAATAGTCATGAAAAGAGGGGGCATGCAGAAGCTGGTGGGTACAACTCCCGAAGAAAAAGAACTTTCTAAGAAATTAAATAAAATAGATGAATTTATGTTGGGTTTAAGGGATAAGGTACGAAATGGGGAAGTTGTAGAAGAAGTAGGAATTGAGGATTTGGAATAGGGAAGATTTGGAATTATAGGACAATGATTTTTTTAATCAATAACTCTCTAATCAGTTTAAAGTTTAGATCAATTTAAAAACTATGAATAGAATTTTTCCGTAAATATATGTTTTAGATTTATTATCAAGAAAGTTTTTTTAGTTAAGAAGAGATTTTTAAGAGTGAGATCATGAGGATGGTTATAGTCGCGGGAACCCCTGGTTCTGGAAAAACTGCTGTTTTAATACATGCCTTAAGAAGCCTTATAGAGAGAAATTTAAAGTCATCTGTCATAAAAATTGACTGTTTATATACTGATGATGATAAAAAGTTCTCCAAGATAGGTGTTCCCACCAAGATAGGTCTTTCAATGGATATGTGTCCAGATCATTATGCAATTTACAATATAGAAGACATGATAACTTGGGCTAGGGAAAATAAATCTGATTTTTTGGTTATTGAAACTGCTGGTCTTTGTCATCGTTGTGCTCCCTACACTATCAACTGTCTTGGTGTTTGCGTGATAGATGCAACAAGTGGTCCTAACACACCATTGAAGGTAGGTCCATTTTTAAGCACAGCTGATCTAGCTGTCGTTACAAAAGGAGACATGATATCTCAGGCTGAAAGAGAAATTTTCAGGGAAAGAATCCTAGAAGTGAATCCTGAATGTAAGATAATCGAGGCAAATGGACTGAGCGGTCAAGGATGCGTGGAACTTGCAGAAGAAATGCTTTTGGCTAAAGAAGTATCTCTTGATGAAGAAAAATTAAGACACTCTGCTCCTCTCGCTGTTTGTACACTTTGTGTAGGTGAAACAAAGGTAAACAAAAAATATCATCGCGGGATATTAAGAAGGATCGATGGGTTTCAAAAGTATGAAGGCGAGTAAGAGGTATTTATAATGAAAAGTAATTCTTCTGATTCTAATAATAAAAATCCTAATAATAAATCCAATCATCGCGATAAGATCATAGAACTACTTCCTGGATTTAACTGCGGTATATGTGGTTATGCCCGGTGTGATGAATTTGCTGGATCACTTCTTAAAAAGAGAATAAAACTTGATGAATGTAGATTTTTATATCAGGAACTCTTCGAAGAAAATAGAAGAGAATTGGAGAAAATACTGAAAGAAGAAAAAATAATTCCTGAAGATGAACTGGTAATAGGTCTCCTAGACGGTTACGAGGCAGATTTTGTACTTAAACCTCTTCCAGATGAACATTCATGTCGAGAGATGCTTTATCCTTTTAGTAGAACTGAACTGAAAGCTGGAGATGTAATACGGTACAGGCCCCTAGGATGTCCAATAATACATTTTGCCAAAATCATTGCGGAAGATAATGGTCTTATAACTGTACATATAGTAGGGCCATGTCAGCGAGTTGATGAGAATCCTGATTTTGATTTCTTAGATATCGGGGTTTGTATGGTTGGTGGGTTTGAAGGGATAATTGAGGGTAAACTTCCTTCTGTTGGAGAAACAGTAAGATTTCTTCCGAAACATTGCATGATGCAGAAGGTACACTCTGGTGTAGTTGTACAGTTGGTAGGTAGAAGAGCCATTATAGAGGGAATAGACCTTAAAGTGTGGTACCCTCCAGTTAAAGGCAGATTATGATTTCAATAATAGTTCAATAGTCTCAAAATTGTATTTGATGGATTTTTATGTGGTATTTTTCAAATTTTTGGTTTAATCTTCTTTTAAATGATTTAGGTGATTTTTCAGAGGATGAATCCTTAAGATATGAGATTTTACCTATTAAAACGAGGTATATAAAACCAAACGAGCCTTATGACATAATAATCGAAAATTCAAAGGATATTATAAAAAATGGAGATTTTCTTGTCATCTCAGAGACACCTATAGCCATATCACAGGGCAGATTGGTGGATGAGGGGAAATTTAAACCATCTATTACAGCTTTTATTCTAGCAGATATATGGTCAAAGTATATTTGGGGTTATATACTGGGACCTCTTTTGGGTGTAAAAAAAAGAACCATTAAAAATCTAAGAAATTTGCCTCAAGAGGCTAGATCCCATAAAGAAGTAGTTTTAAGATGCTACGGCCTAAAACACGCTTTAAAACCAGCTTCTGAAGCTGGAATTGACCTGAGCAATGCTCCGGGAACATATGTTTCACTGCTACCAAAAAATCCTCAGAAGGTTGCAGAAGATATAGCTGGAGAATTATCCCGAATTACGAACAGAAATGTAGTTGTGATAATCATCGATACAGATGCAACCTATGAACTTGCTGGAATAAAATTTACATCTATTCCCCAGGCTGTAGCTGGCATAAGATCTAATATGGGAATATTTGGATATGTTTTGGGGAGACTTGGAAAACTGCTGGGTCCGACTCCTTTGGCGATTTCAGTTTTACAGGATGTCGATAGAACTATGGAAATTGCAAAAATGGCTGACAAATACCAAAGAAAAAATAAAAGTAATATTGAAACTGTTTACGATATGAAAAAAGCTTTTAATGGAGAAATAGGTGATATAACAGTGGAGATGCTTGATTCCGTTGAACACACCCCAGCAGTTATCGTCAGGAGAAAATGATCATTATTATTACTATTTTTCTATATGATAATATTTTATTAAAAAAATATAAATAGAATAAATTATAATGTTATACTAAGAATAATTTGATTTCAATAGTAGACTTCAATAGTAATTTTAATGACTTTTTAAATAATAATTTTATTATTGATTTACCATTCTTTCAGAGATTTCTCGTTTGTGAAGAATCTCTTTACGGATATTAGAATAATATCTGTCAGTAATCTCATAAAATTTGAAATAAGTCACAAAAACATGAACATGTAGAATATGCAATATTGTCAGAAAAACTATGTAGGCTTTTGTTTGTGTATTCTACATTTGAAGTCTAAAATAAGTAGTTAGGGGCTAACTACAGTATTATATCATTTATGATGCCTGAAGGGAGGAACTTGAATGCTAAAAGATCCCGTGGTTCAAGAACTAATCACTGATATTACTAAAGAGGAAGAAGATGGTATTTCTATTGTCGAGTGCTTAATAAATGGAAAAATAACCGATGAAGAAATCGCCGAAGAGACTGAATTGAGACTAAACATAGTAAGAAGAGTTTTATATAAACTATACGATGCTGGAATTGCAAGTTACAAAAGAAGTAAGGATCCTGAAACTCAGTGGTACACTTATAGCTGGAAATTCGAAGAAAATAAGATTTTTGAAATGTTAAAGCGGCGAAATGAAGAATTCTCCATGGAACTTAAGGAATGTTTAGAATATGAAGAGAATAACATATTTTTTGAATGCAAAAACAATGGATGCCGTTGCAGTTTTGAGGAAGCTTCTGAAAACAGCTTTATATGCCCAGTTTGTGGCAGTGAACTTGAATTCCAGGATAACTCAACAATAATAGAAAACTTAAAAGAAGAGATACAATTATTGAAAAACAATGGGCATGACTTCAATTTTGAAAATGCCTCTAAAATAGACTCCTAATTTTTAAATTACTATCAATAATTTGGATAAATCGAATTAGAACTCTAGATGTAAAAATGCTAAAATCACTACTTTTTAATATTCAATTTATAAAAATTTAAATGACGTTGAATTCTTTTAAGAATTTTATTAATATTTTTATTTGAATTAATTGAAAATTATTGTAGAATCTGCTTTGAGGTATATCTTTTGACCTTGGAAATTTTAAAACAGGTTAGATGTCATCCTGAAGTGATTGAACACAGTAAAGCAGTTTCAAAAAAAGCTTTAGAGCTAGCTAGACGATTTGATGTAGATACTGAGCTTGTAAAGACAGGTTCTATTCTTCATGATATTGGTAGAGCTAAAACAAACGGCATTGATCATGGAATAGTTGGTGTGAAAATTTTGGAAGATCTTGGATTTCCAGAAGAAATTTTGAAAATAGTTGAAAGACATGTAGGTGCAGGTATAACAGCTGAAGAAGCAAAAGTGATTGGTTTACCTCCAAAGGATTATCTACCTGTTTCAATGGAAGAAAAGATTGTTGCACATGCAGATAACCTGATTCATGGTATCAAAGAGGTTGATATTGATTTTGTAATTAAAAAATGGCAGATAAAACGGGGTTATGATCATCCATCAATTGAAAGACTTCTAAAACTTCACCAAGAGGTTGTAGGTGAGTCAATAAGTTTGGATAAATAAAAAAAATAATAGAAGTGTATTTTTTTTGTGTTAATATTTTTTCTGGAACTAAAAATCATTAATTGCAATGAAATAAAGTTGTTATTTAAAATTAGTATTGTATTTTTTCTCAAATTGGTTTTTAAAACGTTTTCTGGATTTTTCTAAATTTTTGGTGGTTATATCATTGTTAATTCAATATATTTTTTAATTTTTAATTTT
>VGTM01000022.1 GCA_016874685.1 Methanobacteriota archaeon | reverse complement strand
AAAAACATAGACTATTATCATTATAATAGCAGAGACCCTTGTAACATCCCAAAAAAACATGAAAAAAATTAGTAATAAAGCTGTGATAAGCGTGATCATCCCATCTCTCTTAATTCCACGGCTCTCAGTTTTTATAAGACCAGAAACTATTGCAGAAATGCCCAATATTCCTGCAATGTTCCATATATTGGATCCAATCACAACCCCCACACCTATGTCAGTACTTCCAGTTAGAGAAGCTATCATCGCAGATCCAAATTCAGGAAGGGAAGTTCCAATCGCAGATGCTGTGACACCTAATATGATTTGTGAAATTCCTAATGCAGCACCTATATCAACTAAATTGTCAACAAAAGTATCTGCAGATTTTATAACTAAGATCAAAGAACCTGCTAAAATTACTATATACAGTATCCAAGGGAACATAAACTCACCCGAAAGTATTTCCTTCTTATCTCATTTATATGTATCTCCAAAGAGAGAGGAAGATCTTAAAACACATCTTTAATAATCTAACATCTCTCTTTGTTCAAGTTAATTGTGGCGTTAGTATAGGTTAACACTTTATATTGAATTTTTATTATTAGTATTTGACCAATTTCTTTGAGATAAATAATAATAATAATAATAATAATTAAAAATTGAAGAAAATGATAAACAGGAAATAAATTGATCTTCAAACTAATCTTTAATATTACCTATGTTCTACTTATATTAGACCAAGTAAGACGATTAAATTAAATTCAATATTAATAAATAATTTGCTATTTACTGTTCTAATTTTAAAAAAAGTCACGTCAACCTTATTTCATTATTTCAAGAAAAATCTCAACTATTATCTGATAAAGATTTCTAATAATAAAAAAAGAAATGGTTAGGCGACAGCCAAAGTCGCCTCTTTAAGTTTTCAAATTGTTTATAACAGTTTGAAGAATGGGTGTTCTTCAATTGGCTCGGTTCCAATGTCCTTTGTTGCTTCAGCTATGAACATGTCACACATTGCACATGCTGGGAAAGCCATTTTTGCGTTCTCAATTGGACCGATAAGTACAAAGTCTCCTCCAGCCATCATCTGGATCAGGTTTGATCCAACGTCTGCTACAGGCCATGCTTCTGGGTGTTCTTTTTTGTACTCTCTCATCCAGTCCCATGCTGATGGAACGTTGTGAATACCGCTTCCTACTGGGTATCCCCATTTGCTTTTTACCACAAATGATGTTCTAACCGCCATACCAGCTCCTTGACCCAGTGGAGTTACAGCTACGTCCATTAATGGTTTGTCTATACCACATTCTTCAGCCCATGGAAGCAGTCCTTTATCTATAACTCCGCCTCCATCTTCCCACATGGCAATTTTGCCTTCCACAGTCATATCCATTGCATTGAAACCTAACACAATTGATGCAGAAACATCAGTTTCTTTTATTGCCTCGATTTCTTCAGCTGCGGCAGCCATGTTTATTGAGTTGTAAATTGCTCTGTCTGCAAGTCCAACTTCTGTAGCAAAATTTGCACCTGCTGTTCTTGCGGCTGCGTCTGTGGAGTCTATAAGGAAAGGTGCTTCACTTATATCTCCTACAAACTCCAGATATTTAACTAATGCTTCTGGGGTTTGTCCGAAGACGTGTACAAAGTATGGGTTCCCTGTTGTATCAGACATTTCTTCTTGTACTTTTATCAACTCTTCTGCCTTTTCTTTGTCAAATATTCCAGCTTTTTCATCTTCTAAAATGCTGTGTCCACCATAAAATATGGTACCTGCTAAAACAGTTGGGTATTCGCCTGGTTGTCCTCCGACATTTACACCAGCAATATCTAAAACAACTTGTTCTTTATCAAATCTAAACATGCATAAACCTCCTATACTTACATAACTACATTATTATCCTTCGTTATCACATTGCAGTTATCAGCAATATGATTACTCCTATTATAAGACCATATAAAATACCAACGTCTCTTCCTACCTGCTGACCTAACCTTTGATACATCTCACCCATTGTAAAATCGACTTTCTCTTCGATTACAGCTAACCTTTCACTAGCTTTGTTATAATCGTCAGAAGAGACGAGTACGCGGGGTATTGTTGGAGTTTCTTTTTCGTTTCCATCTTCTGCCATTTTTTAGACCCCCATTTGTAACCTGAATACTGCAATTAACACGGGTATTATTACCAGTAAAACGGCCAGTATAAATCCCATGATTACTCCGTAGACTCTTGTAGCGATGATTCCTCCAAACAGCCTCTGATCTCTACCTATCAGTTGGATTCGGTATTTTATATCTGTAACCGTGTCTTCTAGACTGCGTATATTTGGTTTATTCGATATTAAGATCATGCAAACACCTCCTCTCTAGAATGCTAGCCTCAAGTTCATTAATGCTATGCCATATTTTATCAAAAATATAGCGGTCAGACTAAAGATCAACCCAATGACGATTCCATGTACTTTTCCAGCGTACATACCTGCAGAAAATCTTTGGTTTGCACCAATTGATTTTATCTGCAGTTGTATGTCACGTATCTTTGCTTCGATTAAAGCAGTCTCTGGAGCTACCACTCGCATTTCTTCGCCTTCATCTTCAGCTCCCTTTTCTTCGATTTCCACTATCATTGGATCTTCTTCAAAGGCTCCTGGATCTTTTTCTATGCATTCTTTTACTTTTGATTGGATGCTTGCAGCATCTTCAACATCTATCATGTCTATGATTTCAAATTGTTGTTGGTATCTTTCCACACCTTCCATGGGTACGTTTTCAATGTAGGGTATTGCTCCGTCTGCATCAATGATTCTCTTTTTCTCTGGATCAATTCCATTTGCATGGAGCGCCTTCATAGTTTGACCCACGATATGTCCCTGTACCTCTGATCCACATAATATAAGGAATCTTATGTTTGAATTTGACATTGTGTTGGACATCACTTTTTCTATTCCCAGATTCTCTGTTTTACAAGGTCCTCCTATGGCAGCTCCTGCATCTACTGGAATAGCTTCTATGTGAGAAGCAAGTGTAACTGCGGCAACTGGACTTTCAGGATCACCGACTAAATAGTCACCATTTACTAAGGGCCAACCTTCTGCTGGTTCTTTTTTATCAGCCATATTATCCACCTCCCATTAAGAGAAGTTGAACAAACGGATTTGTCATGTACAAGAGAAACAATAATCCGATTGACAACAATAATCCGAATATAAATCCGTATACCATGTTGGTAAGCTTACCTGCTGTAAGATAAACTCCCTCTCTACCTGGATACGAACCTGCGGAAGTTGTGGTCGGATCTAACACATTGTATAAATCTTCTGCAGTGGCTTCGAGTGTATCTATTTGCGCATTTACGCCATCCATGGATAAAATTATCACTTCTCTTCCCATCATTGCCCCTATCATACCTGTTGAGGGATCAAGGCTTATGTTGTACTCTGGAGATATGGTTATTACAGGTAACATTTCCACCATTTTTATTCCTCCTCATGTTTTGGCCATAGCCCTGTCCACTTAACTGATGCTGCAGATTCTTTTGATGCATCTATGAACTCTCTGATTGCAATAAACCATGCTATGGCACCAATTAATGTTACTAACCACCATGCTTTGGAAGTATAGACTGATAACAATCCTACTATAGCCATTGCAATGAAACCTGTGGCTACTGAAAGTTTTAGGGTTCTTACCTGATCTTCATCTGGACCTAAACAGGCGTTAAATGGATGTTGTATTGCCATTGTGTTTAGGATAAACAGAAGTGCTATGAAACCTGTTGAAATAACTGCTTGTTCAATTCCTAGATATAAGGTTCCTCCAACAATTATTGGAGCGAAGCTGAATGTTCCAGCTATAGCTGCTGAAAATCCGATTACTGAAAGAGCGGCAGCTCCTGATAATTCTGCTGTACCTCTTATCAATATTGGGATTTTCATCTTTAACAAGGTCTTACATAAAACCGCTACTATTGCACCTAAGACCACTGCTAGTATGAAACCAAAAATTGGTCCTAGAAGTGGATCTAGTTTGAGTACACTGGCACCTGCAATACCAGCTATAGAACCTACAATTGCAATAGCTAGTGACATGTATCCGATTGAAGGCACACCTGTACCTAAACCATAACTTGCAACTCTTCTTATGGTGTCGGCTCCCCATATTATGGCTAAAACTGCACCGATTGCCGCAAGTAGAGGTCCAAATACGGGACCTAAGAATGGTGTGGTGTATATTAATATCAGACCTAATAATCCCAGTCCGAGAATTTTGGCTGGTGATATTGCTACTCCGCCAGGTCCTCCTGCTGCTACTGACATTTTAGATACCTCCTAAAAATCCCGGTAGTAGGAACAACGAGAAAATACCAGCTACTAGAGACGCAATAAGACATGCGACTATTCCACGTGGTATTCTCTTGAATTTAGGGTCATGAAACCCTTCTATAGTACCACCAATGTTGTATGACGCTATAACCGCATTTACAAAGAATACTGATAGTGCGAATATTCCTGCAACCATGGCTGCACTAAGATCAGTTCTATTGGCTAATGTGAATATAGGGTTTGCAAGCGCTCCATAAAGAGCCCAGTAGACTAATCCTCCCCCGATTCCACCTAGGGCGCCTCCTATTGTTCCGCTTACATAGCAGACTGTTGGTAGTCCATGACCTTCAGTACCTGGTGTTACAAATTTTTCTTGTGGTAATTTAGTTATAGGATCTGTGTCTACTTTTGCTGATACTGGTACGCATCCCACACCAAATACATAAACAAGGTTACCAACTAGCATGGTTATGCATATCATCAGCATTGATCCTACTGCACCTGAAGCTAAAATCAGCCAGGGTGCCTGTCCTGTCAATGCTGCTGCAGTTATAAGGCCGGTCATACCAGATCCTGCTGCCAGCATAGCGGTACCGGTTCCAACACCTGTAGCAGTTGCTATAGCAGCTGGTGCACCACCTACTGGTATGAAGTGGACTCCACCACCCACTAATACTCCTCCTACAGTCACAGCGGCGATCAATGTATATGGATCAATCACCATCATAATTCCTCCATTTTCTCTTGTTTGTATTCACCATAGTTCTCTCTGGCAAATATTTCAATTCTTAAGTTAAGGTATATCAGGAGCAAGATTATGACGATACCTGCGATTACTCCTCCTGTGGCTCCAAATACAATCGTTGTCCAGAAACTTAGAAAAACTATAAGTCCAAAACAGAACCCTGTTAATGGTCCTCCGTATTTGGCACAAAAGTTCACAACATCTATGGAATTTCTGGCACCCAATTCAGCCATTCTGGTTATATCACCGTGTATAGCAACGGGTATACCAGCACCGAAGGGATATTGTTGATATTCTCGCTCAGCACCGTAGTGAACGTCCCCTGTGGATGATCCTACAGCACCGATTGTTATTCCCCACATTACTGCAAGCATTGGGAGTGGGAATGGGTGTCCTAAAGCTGTCCACATGAGATATGATAATCCTACCATACAAAATGTTACTATAAATCCATGAGCGGCTATTGGTCCAAGGTGTTGTGTAACCACATCAAGGAACAATGGCTGTTCAAATCGAGATGAACCTGTAGTTCTTCCTAAGTGGGATGTTGTAGCAAATACTGCATGTACAAGAGCTGCAATAAATGCACCGGTTGCTATAGAAAACAATGGTCCGAAACCGGTAGGAAGAAGAATCAACGCTACAGAACCTGCAATACCTGCCCAGGTACCAAACGCAACCGGTTCACCAGATACAGCCTTATTGAAAATCCTGTGAAGATTTCCCATCTGTGGTGCCAGCTGAACCTGTGAGTTTGGGTTACTCATGGATCCTATGTCAGATTCAAGGTCCTCTGCAGCTCCTGCGATGGTTGCAGCGGCCCCCATAAGAGAAACTACAGCTAATCCTGTTACTATGTCCATTAAAGTTACCTCCTATTCTATAAAATAAAAAAAAAGGATAGGTGTTTGCGTTACACCTACCTATTTAGCTGGAGATATTAAAGTTCTTTCTCCGGCTGGTTCGAATTCTCTTACTGCACCTTTAGCAAATTCAGCACGTACTTCGGTCATGTCGAAGACTAGGTTTGGATCAGCGAATGCGATTTTAACCAGTGGGTTAACTACAAATGCGTCTCCACGTGCAGAGTGTGCTGCTTGTGAGATACCGGCGTATTCACCTTGGTGACCTACGTTCATGGCGTAGTTTGGATAGTTGGCTCCTCTTAGCTCAAGAGGCAGTCCTTCGTCTCCTCTAATTGCAAATACGTTGGATGATCCACATTGGTCTTGCAGGTCGTATCCATAAAATCCAAGTCTTGCGTGTTGTTCTTTGTGCAAGAGCATGGACAGATACCATCCGCTTAACGCAGTTTGTGCGTTTCCAGTTGCGAAACCAGTTGCACATGCTGCAGCAGCTGCTACGATGGATGCTCTTTGTGATCCACCGAATATAGTTTCTAAGAGTGTTGGGTAGTCTTCAAACTGCTCTAAAGAGTAGAATGTTACCTCAGATCCAACGTCTAAGACTGTGTCCATGGTGTTAGGTGCTTGGGCTATGCCGTATTTGTCTTCTACATATTCTTTACCAAATGTGGTAAAGTCGTCAAGAATGTTGTCTGTGTATGCAGCAGTTGCATACTGTGTGAATCCAACACCACCTGACATGTAGGAACCAAGCCAGATCTGGTCGTAAAGCATTGAACCAGCTGCAACCACTTCTAGTGCTTGTCTTACTGGGTCATCTGGGTATTTTCTTGGGGTTTGTATTATGTCGGCTAGGAATCCGAATGCAATTCCACCAGGTTCGTTTTCTCCTCTTGCTCTTCGCACAGGCAGATATGTACCCATGTGTATGACTTCTGCGTGTTTTGCAGCGTAAGCGAAGTCGCCTGTTGCGGCTTCCCCTGCTGCTTGTTTGTATGCAGAAATCATTGACATACCGATCTGCATTGCAGACCATCGGGATGTTGTACCACCGTCACAGGTTCGAGATACTATGGTTGGAATTCTGACAACCTGCCACATTCCGTCTCCTACTTCTGCTTTGAGTACTGCTGCTTGTTCTTCTGGGAATTCTCGGTTTATGTCTATCACATATGCTTGTTCGATTTCATCAGCAATTTCATCGTTACCTGTGAAGATTTTCACGTAACTGTCGCCTACTAGTGCTGGGTGAGTTTCCACCATGTGTTCTTGGACCACAGCGGCACCAGGCATAGCGTGGTTGACTGTTTCCAGGTAGTGGTTGATGGTCTCTGGGGTTACTTCTTTACCTAACCTTTTCTCGATAACTGTGTGTGCGGTGTTTAATCCGACAACAACTGTCCTTCTTATTTCGTCCCACATTTGCTGCATAGCAGCGTTATTTACAAAGTGTAAGTCGTCACCTTCCACGAAGGTGTCGGTTGTTGAAACTTGGTAAGTCATTAATTGCCTTTGTCCTATTGGAGTTCCCACATCTGGGTTGTACATTGGAATTCCACGTTTTGCTACCACTTTTCTACTGGCATCTACGAACTCTCTTTTCCTTTCTGACTGTTTGTATCCATCGTAAACGAAGTATTGTGCCGTTCTTGATTCTGGTTCTTTGAATACCTCTTTTAGGGCTTTCATAAACAATTTATCGGCCATTTTTTCACCTCCTCCTATTATTCAGGACAGAATCCACCTTCAGATCTTAGTACGTGGACCCTATGTAATACTTCCACAGCGTCCTTATCATCTCTGTATGCTTCACCATCTTTTCGGTAGATGGTTGTTTTTGCTTTTAAGGTTGCTTCGTCTAATGGTGCTCCTACATTTACTGGTTCGTCTAGTTCTTCACCGATCTGGTTTTTAACGTAACTTACAGTGCCAGAAGCTTTGTCATATATGAATCTTCGTATCATGTCGAACATGATACCGTCTTCGTCCAGTCTTAGGGAGTGTCCGTGAACGGTTTTTCCTTTGATACCAGTTCTTCCTGCATCCATATATTCAGTTTCAATGAGTGTTTTTGCATATTTTTCCAGGTCTCTTTCTCTGGTCTCGATGATCTGTCTTCCTGATAGTACACCGGCGTCTGCTCCTCTGAATCTCCAGAGGTATGATCTTGCTCTTATGAATGGGTGGCATGGAGCAAAGTACATTGAGTCTGAGAACTGTATGTATCTTACTCTGTCACCGGCTTTTGCACCGTCGATTGGTATTACCATTTCTCTTACTGCGTCTTCTGGTTCATCTAATTCGTCTATTGGTGGGTGTACGCTTGGGTATTCTTCACCAGGAGCTCTGTGACCTAATATTTTTACAACGTCTTCATCAGAGACTTCCCTGAGTTTTTCTAGGGTGTAATCAGGGTTACAAAAATTTCTTCTATTTTGGGCAACCTTAGTTGTTCCAGGATAAAATTGTGCCATATCATGCACCTCCTAATGCTAATCTAACTTTTCTTATTATTTCATCCAACTTTTCTTGGGGACAAGTTTCTCCTCTAATAACACCGCTTATTATATCCACGATTTCACCTTTAGTTTGCGGTTCTTCAGGCATTACAGCTTTAGTTCTGACACCAATTTTTGCAAAATCCTCAAAATCAACTGGATACTCGCAGATTACCACACAAGGTTTATCCACGTTTCTCAGTATCAAACGAGCTTTGTAGATGATGTGATGTTTCACACCACCAAAATGCACCACAATGATTTTATGCCTGTCTATCTGTTCTATCTCCCGGGGGAGTAGTCCGAACAGGCTCCCAGCTCCTGCTGTAGGAGTGTCATGTGGAACACCAGCCCCTGCATTTAGGACCAAAGTACTTGTCATGATGTTGGCTTCCCGCAGGGCATATGTGATTTCGCAAACTGGTTTGGTTATGTGTCTCCTTGCAGGAGACATGGCAATTGCCAAAACTTCACTTCCACACTCTGCAAATGTACCTCTCTGGGCGATTCCTCCTCCTTCACCCATACCCATTGTTTCTCTACAATCTACAACATGTGTGCACTTGCCAATCATTGTTCTTTTTTCCTCTTTATTATTGTGGCTCTATCACTGAGTCTGGCGCTTTGATCTGTTAAACCTACCATTTCGTCAGGGATTTTATCTAAATCTTCTCCGTATTTTATATTGTCTGTAACTGTTTTCTGCTTCCTTATGAAGGTTCCGACATGCACTTCGAACCCGAAGGGCAGATTATCTTCACATGCTTCCCTAACATCATCTATGGCTTCTTCTGTTTCAATTTCCAATAGAACTCTACCAGTTTTGACTTGTAAATTTACTTCTTCGCCTTTGATTTTTATTGTCCTACGATCAGGATGTCTTGCTTCTTCTGGAGGGAGTCTTGGTCCGTGTACAACCATTCTTTTCACGCCTTCGATATCTTCGAGATCATTTAACAATCTCTCTGTGGTATCAGCGCCTAATAGTCTGTGTGGAAATATTTCAATATCCATTTGCTGTTATACCCCCAAGTTTGGATTCATTTAAATCTGGCCTTTTATGTTTGTTGCTGCCTCCACAACATATTTCAGTGGTTCTCTGAATTCATCAACTTGGCTAAATACGTCTTTGATTAATCCGGAGGTTGCTTCAGGTGAGAACATCTGTGTACCGGTGTCTAAAGCCATTGCAGCTACAACGCATGGTATAGCAAATCCTTTACTGTGCCTGGTAACGATGTGGTTTCCATTGAAAATACCTGGTCCTCCACCACCATAGATGGAGTGACTGAAGAAGGAGAATCCTACTGCAGTACCTTCAACTCTACCAAAGTCTACGCTTGGTAGACCTGTTTCAAATTCGAGTATGTCGTTGTAGTATACCAGTGTGGATGATACACCTTGCCCAGCTCTGGCAGCACCTTGGTTGACCATGGTAGCTGCTATAAGTCCTGCTGCAGCGTATGCGTTCCATTTCGCGAGGTCGTCAGTACCATAAACAGTGAACCCACTTAAGTCTTTTTCTGCACCGATTACACCATCTGCTTTAGCTCTTTCAACTAAGTCAGCTATAACAGTTCCAACAGTACCTTGAGCACCGTTATCTTTCACCAAGTCGAATACTACATTATCAGCATTCATTCCTTGGTATGCTAGCCCAAGAAGGTGCATTCTTTCAAATGCTCCTACAGCGTCTCCCATTTCGAACATGGCTGCTTGTTCTAAAATGCTGGATAGAGCAACGGATTGCATGGTTTTTTTAAGGGTTGCTGCAACTACGTGGTTTACTAAGATGTTTCTAAATGAGTAACCTGGACCTTCTAATTTTTGAGGCAGGTCAAGCATGGTAGCTATGTTTCCACCTAAGTATTCAACTGACTGTGGATATCTACCTAGAACAGCTGCTTTTACCATGTTTGCATCCATCATGCTTACGTCAAATTGGTTTATTATGGCTTGTATAAATGCCATAGCTGCGGTTAGAGGAGCTACTGAGTACTCTGCAGCCGCTTCAAATCTTGCGGTTGGTACTTGTACTAACGCACGTTTTCCACCTGCTAATAGCTCTACTTTGGTATCGTCGCCAGCTTGGACTTGGATCATTTCTTTGGCTGCTGCTGCGATTGCTTCTGCATTTGCGACTATGTCCAGGTCCATTTCTCTTCCTTTTATTTTGCATGCTGGTCCGCCGACTGTTGCGGCTTTTAAAGCGTTCTCTGTACCTTCTAAGTTCACAGCTACTGTCCTTTTGATACCTTGCAAAATACTTTGTATCGCTGGGTTTCTCAGTGGACTTAGAGCTTCTATTGGCACTGCTGATTCAACAAGATTGCCTCTGTCATCGTACAAGTCGACCTTATCTTCAAACTTTGCCATTTTTTCCCTCCTAACTATTTTTTTTTGTATACAAACCTCTTGAGGACATTTTTTTAAAACTTGTTCACTCATGAGGAAGTATTATATAACTATAACACTTTTGTTGTATACGAATCTTCTATTTTATCATTATATATTATTAAAGTTTCTTCTTGATTCAAGTAGAAAATTATATAAGGTATAAATTTTCAAGGTATTTCCTGTAGAATTGCCCTTTTTTTACCTGAAAAAAACCCCAAAATATTTATTTTAAATACCAACAAAAGTAGATAACATGCAGATAATAGCAGACGTCGGTGGAATACCTGGTAAAGATTGTAGAGGCTTTTGTAAATACTGTTATTTTAGAAAAGTGAAAGATGTAAAGCCTTTTGGATGTAAAAATTGTTCTTTGGGTAAAGTGGGTTGTGAACATTGTTCTTCTGGTGTCAGTGAAACTACAAGCGAATTTATGCAGCCTTTTTTAGTTGTAGGAAATGTTCAAAACTCCCTGATGTTGGGGGAATACCAAGACGCTGATCTTAAGATAAATATTAGTGGTGGAGGAGATATAAGCTGTTATCCTTACCTTATGGACGTTGTTAACAGTCTTTCACAATTTCAACTCCCTATTCACCTTGGATATACAAGTGGCAAAGGTATTGATGATGCCAAAACAGCAGAAAGTTTAATTTCTATGGGTGTTGATGAAGTAACCTTCACTGTATTTTCAACAGACCCCAATATGCGTAAAAAGTGGATGGTAGATAAAAAACCCGACGAATCACTTAAAGCCCTCAAAATATTCGCTGAAAGCTGCGAAGTTCACGCTGCTTCTGTAATAATCCCAGGAATAAACGATGGAAAAGAACTGCTTAAAACCTGTAGCAAGTTGGAAGAATGGGGTGTAAAAGCATTTATACTCATGAGATTTGCAAATTTTGAAAACCAGGGGCTCATTTTAGGCAATGAACCTATAATTGAAGGTGTAAATCCACATACTATCGAAGAATTTGAGGAATTGGTGCGAAAGATTAACGATGAATTTAAATTCCGAGTAACCGGGACTCCGGTTTGCGATCCGGAAAATGACGCTCCTTTTGCCATTTCAAAAAATAAAAATAAAAGATATTTGGATATATTATCGGAAGTAACTAGTGAAGCTACTATATTGACCAGCAGAGTTGCTGCCCCATTTATAGGAAAAATAATAAAAAATATAGAAGCTGATGAACTGATAAACGTAGTTGCAGCAGCTAAAGACATTGGTTGCCTCATTACCCAAAAAGATTTGGAAAACATTGATCTTAAAGAGTTAAAAGATACTGTAATTATTCCTGGACGGGCTTTTGTGCATGATAAGAAAGCCGAAGAAGTTCTAAGTCGTGACGGAGTCGGAAGAATAGTTGCTCGAGGTCCTGAAAAGTTGAGCATTGATGGGGAAATGAGCGGAACCTTAGGTAAAGAAGATGTCTTAAAAACAGAATTAATAGCATTCCAAGACCTGATAGAGGCTATAAACTTTTTTGGAGTTAGAGTGAAGAATTAATTGATTTAATAGGTTAAATGATTCTAATAATATACTTATAATTATACCAAAACCATTCATATCTAATTTTTTGAGACCATATGGACAGAAATCTTAATAATCATTATTATGATCACTATCCATCTTTTTATTGTAATTTTTTATTGTAATTTATCTTTATTAGGTAACTTACCGTGATCTTTATAGAGTTTAAAAGATTCTAAGAAATTACCATCTTCTGGATATCTTTTAATGAATTCAAGAAACTTTTTGAGCTTATTGATGGTGGAAAAACTTAGAAAATGTTCCATTGCACATGCCTCTTCATCTGCAGTATCCCTGTCAACATCCAGAAGAGTTAAAAAATTATTCAATATCTCGTGTTTATTTATAACACATTCTGCAATTTCCATGCCTTTTAAAGTTAAATTTATATCCCCATATTTTTCATAAGAAACTAAACCTGTTTTGGAAAGTTTTTGCAAAGCTTCAACCACACTTGGGGGCTTAACTTGGAGAATGGAAGCAATTCCCTTTACCCTAATAATTCCTCTACTCTTTTTTAAGTTATACATAGCCTCAAGGTAATCTTCATTACTTTTGGTGAGTTTGAGTGAATCCTTATCCATATAAAACTCCTCCTTCTATCTATGATTTACATCACTAATTATTATTTCTCATTTCTATCCTTAAATTCCAGAAAATGATTCCAACAAAAACTACAATTTTTACATTTTGGCCTGAAAATATTGAAAATATTTTTTAAAAAATTCAAAACCAATTTCAAAAAAAAATTCATAAAAAAACTCCTAATATTAAATTTAAAGAAGTACCCACTAACAAAGCAAGCGTTATCATTAAAAAAACAATTTTTAACATATCTTTTATTCCTAACTCCTTGGTTAAAACTACAAACATGGCAATACATGGAAAGCTCACTGCCAAAACTGTTGAAGCTACAACAAGCTGATTAGGAGCAAGATGAAGCGGTGCAAGCATGGCTGTTGCTATATCCTTTCTTAAAAATCCTACAATAATAGCGGATACTGCCTCTTTGGGAAGCCCCCACAATCCAGAGATTACAGGTGCAAGTACCTCTGTTAATACCCTTAAAATGCCTAAAATTTGTAGGAGGTTTATAAACAGAATTCCTAAAAATACAAATGGAACAGCCTCAATTAAAAATCCTCTTATTCTAATCCATGTTTTCTTTAGTAGAGTAGGAATGTGTGGAATTCTGTAGGGTGGGATTTCGAGGAAAAGCTCAGGGCTTTCACCTTTTAACATCTTATTTAGAAGGTATCCAAGTGCAATGTAGATGGTAAATAAGGTTCCATAAACCATTGCAATGTATATAACGCCATAAGGTCCCAGTAGTCCGACTATTATGGCTGTCTGGGCCATGCAGGGTATTGAAATTGAAACCAGGGCAGATACAATAATTCTTTCCCTTTTACCCTCCAAAATCCTGGTTGAAAGTATTGCAGGGACGTTACATCCAAATCCAAGTACTGTTGATATTATGGCGGAACCATGCAGTCCTAATTTATGCATTATGCTGTCTATTAAAACCGCAAGCCTTGGAAGATATCCAAAATCCTCCAAAAACCCCAATACAAGGTAAAATGAGAAAAGGTAGGGTAGAACTGCCGCAAAGACCACATAAACTCCTGTTGTTAGAAGACCGAATGATTCCATATAATTGTAAGTGCTACCAATAAGTATGTCATGAATGAACCCCTGAGGAAAAAAACTCTCCACAGCTTGGGTTATAAAAGGACCATAGTAATTATAAAAAATAGGATCCAAGAGATTTCCAATTAAAAATTCAGCAAGACCTATCACCACTTTAAGAGTTAGGTATATTATTATAAGAGCTATTAAAGTTCCAAATATTGGATTTACTGATGCATCTTCAAGTTTTTCTAATATTGATGGGTGTCTATGCTCTATTTTCTGAATATCAGATAAAATTTTACCTATAAAAGTCCATTTTTCCTTATCACTCATTTTTTTTATTTTTGAAATATAATTTTCCCTTCTCTTAGAAGCTTTGCCAATTTCAGATGCCAATTTCTTTATTCCTACTCCACTTACAGCCACTGTCGGGATTACAACTGTTCCCAGAGCCTTTCTGAGCTTTTCTAAATCTATGTGAACACCCTTTCTTTTTGCAGCATCCCACATGTTAAGCACAACTATGGTTGGAATGGCATGTTCCAACATCTGCATTGTGAGATACAGATTCCGCTCCAGGTTGGTTGAATCAAGTACATTTATAACCAAATCTGGTTTTTCATCAAAAAACATGTTACTTGCAACTTCTTCGGCTTTACAGGATGGAATAAGCGAATAGGTTCCAGGAACATCTATCATTTCAGCTTTTTTATCATCCACAAATAATGATCCCTTGGTGTAATCCACAGTTGTACCTGGATAATTAGCTGCCATTACATGAACACCTGTTAATCTTGAGAATACAACGCTTTTCCCAACGTTTGGGTTACCCATAAGGAGAATTTTCATCGATTACCTCCACAAGTACATTCGCAGCCATCCCACGCCCAATTGCTATCTTACATCCTTCCACATCCACTACAACAGGCCCATGAAAAGGGGCAGATGATATTTTTTTGACTTTTTTACCAACTCTTATATTTAATGACTCTAACTGTCTTTTTAAGATATGTCCTCCTCTTAATTTTTTTATGAGCGCTTTTTTTCCAACTTCCAGTTCTACTAGAGAGGTCATATTTACCTCCAAATGTTAGGTTTGCCTAATGTTAGGTATACCTAATTCTTTAGGGTATATTAACTTTGCTATTTTCAAGATTTTAAAAAAAACCTAAAATTTAAGTTTAATGTGATAATTATTTTTTGAGTATAAATGAGATTTTTATGTTATAAAAATACAGCTAACCTACTAATCTAAAATAATAAATTCGATTCATAAAAATAAAGTGAATAGAGAGTTTATTTAATATTAAGGGAATAAAAAATAATAATACTAATATTAAAAAACTCAAATATAATTTTTAACTATATAGAGTTTTAGATAGCTGTTTTTAATGTTAAAAAACTAGAAAAAAAATTATTTAATCAAACTAAAGCCAACTTCGCAGTCTTTAGCCGATTCTGGGAACATAGTTTTTATTATTTCTTTTTTTTGTGTACAGTGGCAGGGCACAACTACATGAATCCCTCTTAACACGTTTAGGTTCTCTGAATCGTGAAACCCACCTATAATAGCATATATGTTCCCAAATTTTGATTTTTTTATTATATTTTCAATTCCTGGATGTGCACAACCAGTAACTATCACGTTACCCTTCATTGTTTTGACAATCAAAGATTGTTCCTTTGTTTTTTCGCCTAATTTTTCTCCTGTTGTCCAAACATCTTTGCATATTTTTTTAGGGTAAAGAATTTCTATTAGGTGTGAATGACGTCCAATTTCATTTTTAAGATTCTCAGAAAAGGATTTGAGTACATAAACTTCAGGTTTTCTTTTGTATTTCAATATATGGTTAATGCCACCTATGTGATCCCAATGGGAGTGGGATAGAACTATTTTGTCTATTTTTTCTGGTTTTATACCTGCAATCTCCATGTTATAGAGGAGTATATTCCCATCCCATCCTGTATCAAAGAGTATTTTATTTTGTGACGTTTCTATTAAACATGAAAAACCCCATCCGGCTTTAAAACCATCTTTAGCCTCATTATCATACAATATCGTTATATTCATCAAATTCACCTTTATTTAATCTTTTTAATAAATTTAATAACATTTCATCCAGTTTCACACCCTCTGGGGCTACAATGTCTACAAATAATCTGATAATTCCTATTTAGGTCCTTCACCACTTCTCCTGCTACTAAAACATCTATACTTTGTCTGCTAAAAATTTAGCCGTTTCTTTACCTTTTTTCCTCTCTAAACTCGCTGCAGGATTTTTCTTTATGGTATAGTCCTCTATTTTCCCCTTATACACTTCAACAATAATAAAACACGGTATTTTCCCGAAATGGGCTGAAATACTTGATTTAAGACCCTGATCATCTAGGGAAGGAATGCATATTAGAGAAATTTTTATCATCTCCTTTTTTTTCATCAAATTTCATTAATTATCTAATCTGATCCGCAAAGAGGAATACTACATTTAGGACATTCAGTATTTTTACATGGGACTCCGGGTATTTTTTGGGTTTCATAGCCACATTGTGGACATTTGCATACTCTGGGAGGCCCCGCACCAATACCTCCACCTCCGTATCCTCTTCTTCCAAGACCTGGTTGTCCTAATGATCTTTGAATCTCTTCTTCGGCCGTAATTGTGTATATCTCCTCAGAACCGCAATCTGGACATTTTTCATATTCTTTTTCAGGACTGTGCCATTCAAAACCGCATTTTTTACATCTATACCTTTTTTTATCTGTCACATAATCTCCTCCTTTGATTTTTATTATTTTACCTTTTACAAGAGCTTTAGCTATTTTTACTCGAGCAGAATTTAAAGTTCTGTGAAATGTGGGCTGGGAAATATCCATTATCTCAGCTGCTTTCTGCTGTTTTATTTTCTGGTAATCTCTAAACCTTATTGCTTCAAATTCATCCAAAGTAAGTTCTATCAGATTAACTTGTTCCCCTCACCTTCTAAATGAGGTCTAAAGCATCTTATTTTTGGCTTTCGAAGTATTCGTCTAAACCTTCTTGGTCTCACCATGTTATGAATATATATTCAAAATTTTATATAAATCCAATTATACCCTAATAAAAAAGCAAGAAGAAAAAGTTAAAATATTAAAAAATAAATATTTGCAGTGCTATATCAGGCTAGGTTTTGTATGTGCCATGACTTCTATTTAGCAACTGTTTCCAAGGTTGTATCGATCAGAGTATTGAATGGTATCTTTTTCTCCCATCCAGCACGTTCAAAGATATTCATGAAACAAACACCAATGATCTTGGGTTTCTGCTCTCCAGATATTTCTTGGATCATGTCCAATACCTCTTCAGGTACGCATCCAAATTTGGGCATAGCCAAACCACCAAGAACTACCACCACATCTGGATTTTGTGGGTCTCCCTTCTCATTCATTACACTGAATCCGATGCCTGGTTGCATTTTTACTTGCTTAGCATTGTTTGTATCTGCTTTTGGTACATAAATTAGGTTGAAATTTTTATCTCTACAGCATAAGATAACAATTCTATAAAAGGTGTGCACACAGCAACCGAACCCACAAAAACAACTTTATAATCATTTTTTATGTCTTTTACGCATTCTCTAAAACTCCCTGTAAATCCAACTATACCACTTTTCTTCTCCATTTTATTCCACCTCTAATGCTCTAAATCCTATATTATATTATGTTTGACATAATATTAAAAAAGTACATTTTTATTAGAATGGTTTCAAAAAAATGAAAAAATCTAATTTCCTTAAATTCAATTAGTTCGTTTAATTCAATAACAGACAGCTATCACTGATAAAAGTATTTTATTTACTTTAATTGTATTATTGAAACTAAAAGTCCAGAAATATCATTCAAAACTATTAAATCAAAAACATATTTTTTTTATTCTTTTGTGAGCATCTTCTTTATCTCTTTTGGAGTTAGATCTTCCACGATATCTCTGGGAAGTCCTGTTTTAAGGATTTTACCACTACGCATGAGAGAAGTTCGGTCACAGACATCCAGTACAAAGTCCATATCGTGAGATATAATCAGGAAAGTCTGGTTAAGTTCCTCACGTGCTTCTATGATTGAGTCTGTAACCTGTATCCTTGTAATTGGATCCATGGTTCCTGTCGGCTCATCAAGAATTACCACATTAGGTTCTTTAATTAACACCTGAGCTAATGCAACTCTGTGGCGCTCTCCACCACTTAATTCGTCAGTGTATTTGTTCAATATTGTTTCAGCGTACTTTTCATCAAAACCCACCGCATCAAGAACATATAAAGCCTTCATTTTCGCAAATTCTGCAGGTAATTCCAAACTAATAGCATCAGTCAAATTTCCTAAAACAGTCCTGTGTGGATAAAGACCATACTCCTGATGAAGTATACCTAAATAGGGTTTTACCCTTCCTCTTCCATAAGGACCTGACTCAGCCATATCAATCCACTTATCACCAAGCTTCATCTCTATTTTTCCCTTACTTGGTTCTGTTAATCCATAAAATATTCGTGAAAGGGTTGTTTTGCCAGCTCCGCTTAATCCAACTACTCCAAATATTTCGCCTTCATTTATTGTAAGATCTACTCCATCAACAGCTTTTATAACTCCTCTTTCGATGGAATAATAATGTTTTTTCACATTTTTCATCTTTATTATTGGGTTACCAATTCTTAAAGTCTTTCTTTTGTCTGAAGGGGGCACGTTGTCAAGGAATTTTTGGACAACAGTTCTGGGATCTCCTTCATGGATTATCTCACCTTTCTCGAGCCATATTACATAATCAGAAAGTTTTCTCATAACTTCTGGCCAGTGGGATGTTATGACCATTGTGGTGCCCTTGTTTTTGACGCCTTCAAGCAGGGCTTGGTGTAATAGCTCGGCTGTTCGGGGATCTAATGTACCGGTGGGCTCGTCTGCTAAGAATATCATCGGTTCCTTGGCCATTTGCCTTGCCAACACTACTCGCTGCTTTTCACCCCCACTCAAGTCACGGGCTATATGAGTTATCCGATGAGTCATCTGAGCCATATCCAGAAGATCTATTGCCATGTAAGTGCTTTCCTCATTATCATGACCTTCAATAGACTTGAGAACATTATCTATTACTGTATCATCTTCGTAAAGGGCAAAAGTCCTCTGAAGCATTATGGAGATTCGGCGCCTTATGGCTGCAAAAACCTGTCTGTCGCAGTTCCAGAAATCCACGCTTCTTGTTTCAAACTGCCCGCCGCATTTACAGTTCTCGTTCTTCATTGATGGTGGTTCAACCCTCAGGCAAGCAGGGCATATTGCAACATTGTAAATTATCTTGCCTTCATCTGGCTCATATTCATTCATTCCGCGAAGCATGTTTATCAAGACCGACTTACCTGAACCGCTTCTTCCGAGAATACCTAAAACCATTCCCTCATTCACGGTCATGTTCATGTTTTTTAAGATTTCCAAATCATTGAAGGTTTTGGTAACGTTTTTTATTTCTATAAAAGACATGCGATCACCAGTTTCATATAATATTTAATCTACCCCACAGAGTGGGGTTTCACATTTAGGGCATTTCGTATTTCTACATGGTACTGCTCGTGTTTTGGGGGATTCATATCCACATTCTGGACATTTACAAACTCTTGGAGGTCCAGCTCCAATACCCCTGCCACCATAAGATCTTCTCTGGATTAATGAAGGCTCTGTTTCTCTCGAGAGTTTTTCCTCTTCTATGACAATGTTTATGTCTTTAGATTGACAGTCAGGACATTTGTCATATTCTTTTTCAGGGCTACGCCATTCAAATCCACAAACATTGCATTTATATCTATTTTTGTTAGTTATATAATCCCCTCCTACGATTACTATTGTGTTTCCATCAATTAAGGCCTTAGATATCTTTTTTCTGGCAGAAGTCAGGGTTCGGTGAAATGTAGGCTGTGAAATTCCCATTATTTCTGCAGATTTTTTCTGCTGAATATCATGATAGTCTCTGAGTCTTATTGATTCGAATTCTTCTATTGTAATTTCAATAGGTTTTAGCGAATCCAAATTCTCTCTTTCTGGTTTAAAGCAACGTATTTGTGGTTCTTCTAGTATCCTTCTAAATCTTCGGGGCCTTGACATAAACGAATATATATTCAAAACTTGGATATAAACGTTTATATCAAATCACGAACTTGTGGGATAAGCACTTCATTTGCAAAATTGCTCATTAAATAGTATTGCATAAAAAAAAGTTAAAAAAATCGATGAAAACATCTTGAAGAAGACGTTTATATACATACGCTGATTTAAGTTATGCGAGAAATATCTTTTCTTATCCTTTCATTAAAACATATGCTTTAAAGCATAAATACTCCCTTTTTGATAGATTTTTAAATGCAAAAAACTTTAACCTTTTTTGGAGTTTAAAATTATATTTTTGTACTAATTCTTCAATATATTCATCTGAATGCCCATATACTATAATTCCATATTCTTTATCTAATTCACTGGAAATTCTGGTTTTAGAATCTTTAACTGTAAAACTGAAAATTCCTCCTTCCTTAAGTATCCTATGTGATTCTTTGAAGAATTTTTCTAAATTATTGAAAAAGTGGAAAAGCCCAACTGCAATTACGTGGTGAAACTCCCGGTCATTATATGGGATAATATTTTCATTTAAATCAAATAATTTAAGATCCCGGGCAATATTCTTTTTTTTACAAATATCCAGCATTTCCTCGGAATTATCCAGACCATAAATATCTAAACCTGACTTTTTGAAAAGAAATGAACTTAAACCGGTTCCAATACCAAGATCAAGTAATTTTTCTCCAGAATTAGTATATTCAAACACCATTCCAAATATTATTTCAAAACCATGGTATTCAAATTGTTTAGCAAGAGAATCGTAATCACTGGCAGGTTTTTCATGATCACCTATAATTTTTGGAGGAACTTTTTTGTTCATAATCAGTTATTTCTTAAAGTTATATAATAAATGGAAAATCATATGAAACAATTATAGTCAAGTACAAAACTTTTTAAACTATGTGTTCAACACAAAAGTGGAAAAAGTGATTTTAAGCAGATGCAAACTGATATTCCATGATTTATTTGATCTATAAGTCTAATAAGTTATGCTCTTA
>VGTM01000021.1 GCA_016874685.1 Methanobacteriota archaeon | reverse complement strand
AATAATTCCACAGTTTGTTCCAGCATTTCATCAAAAAAGTGGGATCCAAAACGTTTAAAAAACTTCTGCAAGGTAGTAAAGTGCGGAACCTCCTTTAAACCAATTATTTCTTGTAATTTAGGCATTAAATCAACAACTTCCACAATTTCACGATATCTAAGTCTTAAACGTTTCATCAAACATATTAGAGCCATAAGTTGATGCTGAGTGTATGTTTGCTTTGAATATTCGCAGGAATAAGCCGGTAAAGACATTTCAGCCACCTTAAATGTCACAAAGGTAAAGTTTATTAGCTCATTTCGACCCAAAACATTCATGGGATCACCTTCGAATTTTGGTTAATACTCGATATGTGATCCCATCATAGTTATAGGATTTCTACAGAGCCAAAAAAACATTAAAAATAAAACATATTGTGAACATAATTGTATATATAAAAGTAATGGAGGTGAATGGTTGAATAAAATTTCTGTTGCCATCGTAATAGTTGTGCTTGTAGCAGTTTTAGCAGCTGGTTATTATTTAACTATGCAAACCCCAACCAAAAACACTACTAACAATACCAACAACACTACAAACAATACCAACAACACCACCCCTCAAAATAACACCACAATCATTTCTGCAGAAAAGGCCAAAGAAGTAGCTCAGCAGTACATTGGTATGGGGGTCTATTTAGGCACTCCAACCTTAACTAAGTTTAACGATACCCAAGTATGGAAAGTCCCTGTCTACACTACACAAGGGAAATATGTGGATTCCATTTACGTCGATGCCCACACTGCTAAAAGGGTCATTTCCCCAGAAATGGCCAAGGAAGCTGCACAGAATTTCACAGGTATGGGGGTCTCTTTAGGCACTCCAACTCTAACCACATTAAATGGCGTTAAAGTCTGGAAAGTCCCTGTCTACACTACACAAGGGAAATATGTGGACTCCATTTACATAAATGCCGAAACAGGTGAAAAGATTCAGTAGAAAATTATTAAAAACATCTTTTTTTTTATTTTATTTTTTTAAATGAGACTCGTTCAGAATTATAATTAAGTTAAAAAAACAGATACTCCCTTATAATCCTTATTTGAACATAAAATGAATTTATAACTTTAAAAAACAATAACTATTAACATTTTTATAATCATATGTAAAAACAGCTTAAACAAATTGAATTTCGAGTTAACTTGAATATATCGGCTTACAATATTCTTACAACCCACTAACTACCCAAAAAAATAAGTAAATCATCAAATATGAAAAAAATTGGAGAACAAAAAAAACAATATCTTCGTAGATCCAATTTATTCTGATTTCTGTTCCTTTTCCTCTTCAGTCTCTAATGATTCAAGTCTTTTTTCAATAGCTGTTATCTTTTTATTTGTATATCCTTTGTATTCATCGAATCGTCTTCCCAGTTCATCTATATCATGGGAAGTCTTGTCTAATCTTTCTCTAAGTGATTCTATATCAGTTTGTGTGGCCAGTTCCCAGTCTTTAATGAGCTGATCACTTTGTTCATTTAAAAAGCTCTCAACTCTCGTGGAAACTATATCTGTACTTATGGGAACTTCTCTAACCTTTCCCTTTATCTTTTCGCTGACCCCATAGATCTTTTCGCTCACTCCAGAGGTTGATCCTTCTCCCTTATAAACTTTCTCGCCTATTCCAGTAACATGGGTCTTTACTCTCTGCAAAGAAGGACCGGTCCTCGTATCCTGCATGTAATAATACAGAAGCACTACTACAGCACCAGCTAAAACCAGAATGGTGAACAATTCAAGTGGTCCCAATTTTTAGACCTCCATTCGCATCTTTTTCCAAATAATTCATTTTGAGTCCCCACTTTTTTGGATCTTCTCTCCAACTTCCTTCTCTTTGTCTTCCACTTCTCTCAATAACTCTTGTAACTTTGTGAATTCTGTCTTAGCTTCCAGGAGTGTCACCCTTTCACTAATTTCGCTGTGAAGATATCCAATCTTATGCATAAGTTTGGCTGTTTCTTCTTTGATATTAGAAAGCTTCTGTTGCTGTTCTTTTGGTAGCGCTACCACAGTTTCCCTTATACGCTTTGCCTCAAGATCCCTTTCCACAAGAGCAAGTTTCCGAAGTTCTATCTCTTTATCAATAAGAACTATTTTATTTTGTGTTTCTCTGACCTTTCTCCATTGTATAGCCACAACAATAACAGCTACAACTACAATCACTGAAATAATTATATAGAAAATATTTTGTGGAATTGTAACAATATCAGCCATATTAATCCCTCCCTATATTCTTTATCTTAGATTATATATAAGTATAATCATCTCTTGTCTCAATTCATGATTGATGCCCTATTCTAAAATCTTAGAAGTTTATATTTATTAGTAACTATAGAAAAAATAGTCCCTAATACATAAATCTCCTAAATATAGACATAAAAGATTTCTGCAATCAAACTCATATGTGATCATAATGATGGAAATGTACCAAAAAGCTGGAAAAATCGTGTCAAAAGTCAGGAAAAAGGCGGTAAATCAAATAAAAGAAGAAATGAAGATTATAGATCTGGTTGAATTTGTGGAAAGTGAAACCATAAAACTAGGCGGAAAACCAGCTTTTCCCTGTAATGTGTCTGTCAATGAGATAACTGCCCATTATACCTCGCCATCGAACGATAAAACAACATTAAACCTGGGAAACCTGGTTAAAGTGGATATTGGCGCTCATGTTGATGGATACATAGCAGATACAGCAATCTCTGTGTTGGTTGGAGATGGCGAGTCAGAGGAAAACGATACAAAAGAATCAAATTCTGAAAATATTGCTGAAAAAAATATAAAAATGATAGAAACTGCCCAAGCCGCTCTTGAAAGTGCAATATGTACCATAAAACCTGGTTTGGAGGTTGGAAAAATTGGTGAAGTTGTTGAAGAGACCATTAAAAACAAAGGATTTAAACCTGTGGCAAATCTAACTGGACATAGTATGGATCGCTGGATCCTACATTCCGGACTTTCAATTCCAAATATAAAAGATAACAACCCCCACAAACTCGAAGAAGGAGAGGTATTGGCACTTGAACCATTTGTAACAGATGGTGTGGGATTGGTAGCAGATATTAAAGATATTTATATCTTCAGATTCTTGAGGGATCGGCCTCTTAGGATGATTTACGCAAAAAGAGTGCTGGATAAAATTAAAAAAGATTATAAAAATTTGCCATTTGCAGAAAGGTGGCTTTTAGATGTTTTTAATGAGCACCGTCTAAATGCAGCTATGAGACAGCTTATCCAATCCAGAGCCATCTACCCCTATCATGTACTCAAAGAAAAAAGTAATGCAGTTGTTGCCCAAGCTGAACATACAGTCATTGTAGAAGGTGATGGTTGCATTGTTATAACAGAATAATACTACTAACAATAAAATAACAAAATAAAAGTATCCTAAGATTAAACTAATTTTAAACTAATTTAAATTAATTGATTATTAATAGAATAATCAGATTATTTTAAATAAACCATCAAACGATCTAAAAATGCTCAGAAAAGCTAATTTAAAATTTTTAACCGATTTTTAAGATTTCCGCAACGACTCTGTGGCTTGAATGGTTTCACGTTTACCATCCTCGTTCTGTGTTTCCTCATACAGTTTTAATGCTTTTTCAAAAAATAACTTTGCTTTATCTGTTTTATCTTGATGTTTGTATACTAAACCCATATTATAAAGAGCATCTGCCATTCGTTCTTTATCATCATCTTTAACAGAATTCTCATAAGCTTTATAAAAATATATCAAGGCTTTTTCGTAATTGCCCTGTCGCGTGCTTCTTATTCCAGTTAACATTAAATTTGATGTGGTTTTTTTCTTTTTACTTATTCGTTGGTAATGGTACATAACTAGCATTAACACATAAATTAAACCCATTATGCCCAAAATAATGATTACATCCATTTACTCCTCCAATGATTAAAAATCTTTTATTCAAGCTAACAAAGGCTAAACCTCTATTTCTTTTAAGATCATTTTAATGGCATTGGGAATTGATTCTTCCACATTTTTTGTTAACCCCAATTCAACATCGGGCGCAGAGACAAATTCTGGCTGGCATCCGATTACCATAACTTCACAGTTTTTTGCTAGATCATGTAAAGGCTGACTTACTGGCCATGAATGTACATTCTCGTAAGAACCTTCAGGTAATTCCTCTACTTGGAACTTTCGAAGGGTTCCAGGTTCTGCTCCAAACTCCACTATATCCACCACAATAAGCTTTTTCCAAGATTCGTTGGGAAGGGTGAATATGAAGTGAGGGGCGCCTGTACCTGCGTCTAATATCATTGTGTTTTCTGGAAGTTTTTGTTCTTTTGAATACTCTTCTAAAGCCTCTATCACTGCCGGTCCAAATCCATCATCCTTGAATAGGACATTTCCACAACCAACTACTAAAATCTCTGCATCGTATGGCATTTCATTCCCTTAAATCTGACGATTTCGTTTTTTTTATGAAGCCCCTGTCTTCGTGGTCTACTACTATCACGTAAGTTGCACAGGATAGACACGGGTCGTAAGTTCCTTTAACTGTTTTCCAGCTTCTGTTAGTTCTATACCTAATGAGTCGCCTATAGCTTCTACAGATGTTAGAGTGTGAGGTATAGGACAGACATCACAATCCTTTGTACCATTACTGGCGCTGTTTTAGGAGCTTTGCTTGTAATATCTTTTCTAGTCTCTGAAGGGATTAATACTAAATTATCGCCCCTTAGTTACAGTCCCTTCATCATCGACTTCCATAACCAATTCTGAATGTCAATCTTGTCGTGATGACGACGATATAACAATAGTTTCGCCTAAATGTATCACATCTTTTTTTGACAATTCGTCAATGTTTCAATTATATAAGTATTATCATAAGTATAAGTTTTTCTTTGAAAAATAAAATGAAAAATATTTATATGATGAAAAACCTACCAATAGGTTCGTATAAAAGATATTAAAGAGACACTCAATTAATAAAAAAATATTGTTCAAATTTAATAATTAGCTTTATGACTAACTAAAAACTAAATATAAATATAATGGGACATTAAAGACCATAAAATGTATTATGGCAGTTTTATAACCCTTTTTCATGATATTATGATTTAAAATTATAATAGATATGTAAACAAAAAATATAAATGATATATCGATTTTCATATTTACTTCTACAGAAAAGCTAATAACCTAAAAATTCATATTAAATTAGTGTAAAGAATAGTATGGGGGGTGAAAATAAATGATTAATTCAAAAGTTGTAATATCTGTTGGCATTGTACTGATGATAGGTATCGTTGCAGCAGGTTATCAAATTACTACAAGTACTCCAGGATTATGGCAATCAACTGATATACAAGTAAATCCAAGCGATGGAACTGGAGGAACCGGAACATCTGATGGACAAGGCCAAGGCGGAACCGGAGGAACCGGAACATCTGATGGACAAGGCCAAGGCGGAACCGGAGGTAATAAGATGAAAATATCACCTGAAGAAGCTAAATCAATAGCCCAAAAGAATATACAGGAACCAGGTGCAGTGGCAGGTACGCCAAAAATAGAAACTATTGACAATAAACAAGTTTATGTAGTTCCTGTTTTAAAAGACGGTAAAGAAGTCGGCGGATTTTTTATAGATCCACAAACCGGTAAAATTATTGAAGGATGGGGCGGAGCACCATGAGAATAGAAACTGAAACTGAATGTTGTGAAATAATTGCTGAAGATATTGAAAATGCAATAGTTTTAGAAGGTTCGCCAGGAATAGGTCTTATAGGAAACATAATAGGGTGGCTTTTGGTTGAAGACCTTAAAATGAGAGAAATTGGATACATCGATTCAAAATATTTTCCACCACTTGCAGTACTTTATAAAGGTGTAACCATACATCCTTTCAGAATATATGAAAAAGACGGAATCGTGTTGTTTCTTTCAGACTTCATAGTTCCTGTGAATGTTGTTTATGATATGACCAGCGTCATAGTGGATTGGATGGAGAGAAACAATAGCAAAGAGTTAATTACATTCAGCAGCTTTGTTGTAAGAGAAAAAAAGGAAGCAGTGATGGGTGCTGCGAATTCTGAAGGAGGTTTAAAAAGATTAAACGACATGAACATGCAAATATTACCCTTTGGAAACCTAAATGGACTTCCAGGTACTCTTCTTACAAGATGCGCCATAAAAAACATTCCGGGCTCATGTTTATTTGCAGAAACATTAGGGCCTTACCCAGATCCAAGAGGAGCTGCAAATGTTGTTGATGTTCTAAATAAACTCATAGGAACAGAAATAAATCCAGAGCCACTCCTAAAAGAAGCCGAGGAAATTGAAGCCAGACTTAAAAAATTGGCTGAAACAGTGCAGGGTGAACCAGAGTCTCCAATTTACATGTAATAACAATATAATTACCAAAAAATTTAAAGATTAGTTTAAACAATTCAAATATTTCATACGGGCCCGTAGCCTAGTTGGATAGGGCGTCGGACTTCTAATCCGAAGGTCCCGGGTTCAAATCCCGGCGGGTCCGTTAACCAATGTTTTCAATATTAATGAAATTTTTTTATATTAAAAAATTTTTAGAACTATAAATGAAAATAATTAAATGGGCCCGTAGCCTAGCCAGGATAGGGCATCAGACTCCTAATCTGAGGGTCCCGGGTTCAAATCCCGGCGGGTCCGTTATAAATCTTTTTAAAATTTCTTGAGGCAAACGAAATCAAATCCGATTTTATAATGTTAAAATAAAAAATAGTGTCTTAAACTTTTCTTTATTATTTTTATATTCTATTTAAAATAAGAATCGAGAGTCGTGATATCAGATGAATGCTCATCCAACTTAGGTTCCTCGAATAGTATTTTCCCATACCTTCCACCGCCACCTGGAACCATGTACAAAGTTTTATTTCTGAAAGATCTGATTACTTCAGCTAATTTCTGGTCTATCTCCTCTATTTCATTTAAAGAAGCATAGATCAGGACATTTATCTCACTTTTGAACTTTTGTACAAGTTCTTTCCATATATTCTGTATAAAGACTGTAGTAACACCCTTTCCATACACTAAACTTATGATCTCAGCAAGGGGTAGAATGTGGATGTAAGGTGGCCGGTGTGGTGGATGATGAGGCTTGTTCCACGTAGAAAGCTCATATATCCTATAGTCAACACCTTTTTTTATGGTACCTCCGCAGGGACATTTCATTTTCATTCCTAAAGCATCTTCAATGTCAAACACTTTGTAACAGCGTGTGCATGCAGTTTTATGATATTTTCCTAGCCTGGGATCGAATCCATAGTTTGCTTTGATTCTCTTTTTGGAAATAGCGTCTTTGATGGCTCTGAAATTTAAATTTTTAACTTCAATTTCATTAAATTCCCTTCCAAGTCTATGTGGCCATGGAGAATGTGCATCTGAATTAGAAAGAAATGGAATATCCTGCAATTCCTCTATTCTATCAGCCATATCCGTGTCTGCTGAAAGCCCTAACTCTAAAAAATCAGGTTTTTTAGTATAACAATCATAAACACTTTCATACTCTTTGTAGAGGCTTGTCCATGGAGTGAAGGCATGTGATGGACCTATCAATCCATCAAATTCGTATACTACATCCATTATTTCAGCGCCAGTCATTCGAACTCGTGGACGGCCATCACTATCAATGTTATTGGCTTTAAGCTCTTCTCTTATACCTTGAGCTGATTCGATTGACGGCAGAATAATTAGGTGATGAACCCGTTTTCTGTCCTCTACCTCGGAAGTTAAAATAAAATTGCATCCATCAACTGAAAGTCCGGTTTCTGGATCCTCTTTACTATCTTTTAAAGCGTATATTCCTTCATCTATCTCTTTTGTGTAGTTTTTGATCATCTGGAGCCACTGGAAATGAAATGCATCCCCGGTACCTACCAGATCCAGCCCTTTAAGTTTTGCCTGGGGTGCTATGGTGTCTATTACCATGTTTTTTGAGGTTGCACGGGAGAAACAGCTGTGAATATGAAGATCGGAGCTTAATATCATCCTGATACCATCTATCAACCTATGTATCTAAGATCCTCTTCTCCCGGCTTTAAATGCATCCTATCCATCATCTCTTTTTCCATTTGCTGAGCTTTTGATATCATTTTTCGGGTTTCTTTGGCTCTTTCTTCTAATTTTTCTGTATCCACTTCTAAATTTATCAGTTCCAGTAAAACTTTAAGAAGAGCTTTGGCTGCATCAGCATCAATGAAATAGCCTGGAGTCTCTCCCATTAAACAAACGCCATTCATATCCCTTAATGTCCCGAGACCTAAAAGTAGACCCGATGCCCCTATTATGCCACCGTTTGAAGATCTAAGGTTAACATCGTGCTCTTTTAAAATTTCAGCAAGCTCTGGAGACGTTGCCGCACCAAAAACAGTGGGTTTCTCCACAGGTTGACCAGTTGCAAGACCGCCTAAAGTAAAAATCTCCTTTACACCATATTTTTCCACAAAATCTAGGATAACATCACAAATTTCATACTGTCCTTCAGGACTCAACCCCTGAGTGTTTCCTACAAGAACAATGAAATCTCTTTTATCTTTACCTTGTGATTTCATGGCATAAAATTCATTATTCATGGTTTCTATGACTCCTTCTTCATTAACAAGAACTTGTGGTGGAAATGATGGAGAATACAACTCTGCAATCTTTTCTGCATCAAGTTCATGAATTATATGCTCGGCCACCAGTTTACCGACGTGCCCAATGCCGGGAAGAGCCTCTATAAAAATGGGTTCTTTAAGATCAACATCCTTTATTTCTTTTATGAAAGTCTCTTTCATCCAAACCCTCCTTCATTATCTGCCTTTTTAACATTCTCCTGTATTTTCCATATTTATCTTCTGGAGAAAACTTAGCGGGATAAACCACTCCTACCTCACCTCCACAGTAAGGACATTTTCCTTTCAGTGTATATTCTCCACAAGATTTACATTTTTTCATCTTCATCTTCATTTTATTTCACGGTAAAATGTACCTTCGCCACCTGTCTTGACTACAGCGTCAATAGACTTTTCTGCAGCTTCCTTTAATAATTTTTCAGCTTCAATATAACCTGTGGATTTAACTATCAATCGATATCTGGGGGCTCCTACACACTGTATAGAAATGTTATCCGCCTCTGCAGATATAAGTGCCTTTCTTATAATATCAACACCATCTGAAGCATAGGATTTCAAATCCACATATCCAGTTATTTGAACCTCTGGTGGAACTATATTCTTTATTGCTACCTCTGTTATCGCTTTAGCCCATAAATCACCAATTCCTTCTGCTTTCAAGGAATTTTCACCTTCTTCAGAAGCTGTTTCAAACGCCCCATAAAGGTCACCATACCTTTCTATGAGTTCATATCCAACTTCCTCATATGCAGTTTCAAGATCCTTTCCAATACTCTCTGCAGATATTTCAAGTAGTTTCTCTGCTTTTTGTTCGATTTTCCACTGCTGAATCTTCTTTGTCTTTTGATCTTCCCTTATTCTTTTCAAAGAAACATCTACATGACCTTTTCTTGGATTAACACGCAAAACCTTGGCAACTATCTTCTGATTCTCCCGAACATAATCTCTTATGTTTTTTACCCATCCAGAAGAAACCTCAGATATATGGATAAAAGCTTCCTTTCCTTCATATTCTTCGAGATTAGCGAATGCCCCGTAACCTAAAACCTTATGAACTGTTGCAACAACAAGTTCCCCTTCATCAGGCCATTTTTCTTTCTTTCTTACCATCAAAAACCCCAAAAACTGAATAATTAATCGATATTTAATCTAATAATCATATATTCAATCTAATATCTCAATTATCTGTGCTAATATTTCAGATTTCCCACCTTTTGGTTTTACCAGTGTTTTTCCACATATAATGCACTGAACTACAGATGCAGCATGATCGAATACTATCTGCTGATTTCCGCAGTCCACACATTTAACTCTTAAGAAATTACTTCTTGAATTATCTAAAGCTACCATTTAACCACCTACATGGTAAATTCCACTTTTCCAGCGCGAAATGAAGTTCTTTTTATATGGGATTTTCCACATTTCTTGCATTTGTATCTTAAATCCAGTTTTTTAACTGGTTTGTTTCCTGCTGGTAGTGGTCGAGGGTAACCTCTGTATCCACTTGTAACCCTTCTGAACTGGCGCTGCCCCCATTTAAGCTCACTTGCACGCCTTCTTTTCGATTCAAATACTTCATGAATTGTATGTTTCCTGCAACTTGGACAGTAAGTTCTCCGTTCTTTTGGAATTTTCATATAACCACCTCATGATCAAAAAATAATTCATTTATCATTATTTAATTGAAAAGCTGAATTTAAGGCTCGTTGATATTAAACTCTTTTAAATTAAATAGTTCAATAAATATATATATTTCTATATTTAAATTTTGCATTTTATTTCAATATTTTATTTCAATATTTCGGCAATCATCTAAATGTTTATTTATTTATATGTTTGGATAAATCTTCCTTTCTTGTTTTTTATAAGAATTAACGCATTTGGCTCTGGAATTGTAATAACATCCTGAGGTTGAATCGGACCATAGACATTTTTATCAACTCCCATTATAGATGGAATCTCTTCAAAAACCATTATAGTTCTTAAAGGTCCCATTTGCATTCTATTTGCATTTGGAACATTTTTCTTAGAGCTTTTCCACCCCTGCCTGGCTATTTCTGATTCAATTTCCATTTCCGGTTCTAATTGAGGTTTGATACTTGGCTCATCTTTTATATCGGATTTTTTTATAAATTTTGTTTCTAGATCACTCTGATTTTCTTCAGATATCGATAATAAATCTATAGAAGGTATTATCTCCTCTCTATACAATTTTAAAACTTCTATTAACGAAAAATATAATTTTTCCTCTTCAGGGGTCAAATTCAGTGGGGTGGTATCATGGAGAACAAATTTAGGCTTTCCTTTAAATAGGTGATAAGATCTCTGTACATTCATCACTGCACTGTCAGTTATTTTATGTTCACGTCGCTCACATATCTCCGTTGTTATTCTCTGAGTATCTCTAAGAAGATAATGTTCCAGGGAGAAAGGATCATTGTCTACACTTTTTATCAGCTTGTCTAAATAGTTTTGAACCTCTCTATAGAAATCGTCTCCAACACGGGCTAATCCACTTATACTGCGCTCTTTTTTTTGAATGTCCCTCAATTTCTGGAAAAACTCATCCAACCCTATTCCTCACTTTCAATTCGTGGAGCTAAAAGAAAACTCAGCTCTCCATCTTCTGTTACCATTTTCAAGCTGAGATTTAGAGGCATATCATTTCCGAGCTTCAATGTAACTGTATCCGAAAATTTATCCGCCTTCAACATCTCCTTGATTTTCTCAAGTGAGAAAACTGATTTGGCTTTGTTCTCTATCTTCTCACCATGCAAATACTCAATATTTGCATCTCCAAATTCTCCTTCTGCAGACGAAATAAATTTATCCTTATCAACCATTAAAGCTATCTTGTCGGAAAATATATCAATATCTTGGATAGAATCCTTTAGCAAACTAAACGGAACTTCGAATTCAGTTGGATATTCAAGTTCCGGTGGGCTTGGAGCCTCATATTCAATATCTATAAGCCTTATTTTGAATCTACGTCGTGCTTCACCTTCAAATGTTACTATAAGGTTTCCCTCGTCAGTAGAAAGTTCAACAATATCGTCGCTTTTAGCCCTCTTTAAAACTTTCATAAGTTCTTCAGTATCCACGTTGATTTTTAAGGGTTTAATACAAGAAAATTCATCAAATAAGTCAGATTTAAGCTCGAGATGCACAAAAGTTATGTGTGACCTGTCAAGTGCATCAAGTCTTAATCCTTCATTATCTGCCTGCATTTGTACTTCATCCACTATGGAAGATATAGCATCAAAACTTGTTTTTAGAATGTTTGGATCATTTAGAACTGCTTTAAACATTTTTATCCTCCTTTAAGCTGTTATTTTTCTCTTTTTTTGAAACTGAGTGTTTAGATTTTACTGATTTTTCCTCAACTATTTTAAGTTCTTTGAATACTTTTTGAAGAAATGTTTTATCTAAAAGACGGCTTGCGAATGTGGCAGCCAATATAAGAATGCCCATGAGCATTAAAAACACCGAAAACATAGCCTTTTCCCCAAACACAACATTGTCAGAAACCTTCTCAATAGGGGTAGAAAATAAGAATAATCCGTAGGAAATTAGTAGAACACCGATCAACGTACCAGTAGCTATTATTATTTTATTTTTTTCAGATTTTATAACTTTAAATTTATTTACAAGATTTAGAAAGTAGTTGGGTAATGGAAAAATTTGATCATTAGAATTTGAAGTGTGATCGTTAATTTCTGAATTTTTTGAAACGGTTTTTTGTGTTTTTGGAATTTCAGGTGTTTTTCCTAAATTTAGGGAATTATTTTTGGCATTTTTGTCGTTATCATCGCTTTTAGAACTAACAGATTGACCTGTTGACTCTATGCTCATTTTTTCGAAAAAATTTTTGAAAAAGTTTTTAACAGTGGATAGAAAGCCAAAACTAGAAATCTTTTCTTTGGAATTTTCTTCCAGATTTCCATTATTTGATTTTTCTGCATCGCTTTTCATGCTATCCTCTAAGTAATCAGTCATACTCTCGCCAAGTAAAGCCACATGAAGTGCATCTTAAAAACCTTGTCTCAGATTCATCGGCTCTCCTTGTCTGTTGAAGCCACCAAAATGCTTCTCTGTTCTTACACTTCGGACAAATCACCCTAGTAGTGGGTAATGTTTTTATCTTACTATCAGTAAATATTATACTCTCTTTAGATGATATTTTTTGAGGAACTTCATACTTACTTATTAATTCTTTAGTTATCTCCTTTTTATATCCACAGTTTTTACACTCTAAAAATCCACCTCGAGGAAACATAGCTGTTCCACATCTGGAGCAAAATTCCATTTTGATCCTCCTAATAACATTGACAATTTAAATGATTTCTTTATTTATTCATTTTTATCCATAATAACCCTATCAACTTAATCCTTAAGATTTAAGATAAATCTAGGAATTCAATTAAGCTTAAATTAATGTTTTTAACTTCTAATTTTTAAGATTCTAAATTAAATGTATCTCTTATAATATTATTATGATCAAATGCCAAATCTAGGCTGCGAACTTCTTCAAGACCAAAACATTCAGCATCTAGTGCATCAGTGGCTGCTTTCATTGTTCCACCTTTTTTTATGGCCAGAAAACATGTAGAAATTACATGTCCCCGAGGGTCTCTTCCGGGTTTGGAATAAACACCTACAAGTTTCTGCAGCTCTATATCAAGACCAGTTTCTTCTTTTGCTTCCCTTATAGCAGCTGATTCTACAGTTTCTCCATATTCTACAAATCCACCTGGCAAAGCCCAAGATTTTTTATATGGCTTTTTTTTTCTCTTGATAAGAACTATTGAATCCTCATGCTGGTCATCACATATTATGACCACATCTACAGCTAAAAGAGGAGTTTTAATATCATCACGTCCTATAAAACCGTATATATAAATAATTCATTAATACTCATTAACTAAGCATTTCCCTTTGATTCCCCAGTTTCTACTCCTGCCGCTATAATATGGGCAACTCTTACAGGTTCTGGTATGGCACTTCTTGTTATTGATAATTTAACGATCTCTTTTGCATCTTCTAAATCAATTCCACAGATTTGAATGTATATAGGTTCATCGTTTTCAACTTTATATACTTCTCCTGCCCCTAATACGAATTTCCACCGTTCTCTCCAATCGCCGAATCTCTTTAATGCTCTTTTTATCTTCTCAAAATTGGGAAGTTTTCTCATAACTACAATAACAGGTATTTCTGTTTCTTTAAAGATTTCCCGGATGTTTACAATGTTGAATCCACCAAAAGTAATGCCGTCCAGCATCATTACCCCTAACTGATCCATGTGTCTTGAATCAGCCACCATCTTGATTATATTCTCCGTTGAATTTGACCCATCTACCTGTACATACGTCCTTAAAACCCCATCAAGCCATGTTCCGCCTCTGAAAACGGTCCCAATTACCATGACTTCAGTTTTTGTATGTGGGGTAAAAGGAGCATCATCAATTCCTAAAATCCTTATTTCTTTCTTTATTTTTCTGAATTTTTTATTTTTCATCTTTAAAAGATTCTATAAGATTTTTAAATTCGTTGCACCTTGATATTAATGTTTCTGCAGCTTTTTTAAGCGATTTTCTTGGATTTTTAGCACTTACATATAATTTTGGCTCTCCGATAATGGGGTGTTCTATAACATACGCTGCAGATATAACGTCCTTATCTTCCATGAGAATCTTTCTTAAAGCATTACATAATGTGTGCGACTCACCTGTAACTTCAATCTCCAGTTCTTTTTTGGTATCCTTTATTATCTTCATTTTATCCCTCATAATTTACAGAAAGCTTTCTTGACTCTTTGTTTCCACAATTTGTGCATATAACTTCGTTTTTTGATTTTTTCATGACATGTCGACATTTTGTGCACATGGCCTTTATAACTCCGAGTTCTTTTTCTGAGGTTTTAAGATCGATGTTATCCAAACCAATAACTTTTGTTACCTTAGCTTCCACAATGTCTCCAATTCTAAATTCGTCAGTCAACCGGGAAACATATCCTCTCTCTGCCTGGGAGATGTGTATTCCCCCCACATAAGATGTTGTAAGGCTCCTATTGCTATCCTTAACCTTCTCAATTTCCACCAAGGCTCTTTGGCCCCTTACTTCTGTTATCCGCCCCAGAACAACTACGTCTTTTTTCAAAATAGAGGGAGAACTTGTTTTTGGGATCACAGCTATCTTTTTATTCTTATTGTCTACCGAAACTACCCCCACGACGAGGGATCTTATTCTTCCCTCCTCTTCGTAAGTCCACTCTGAGGGTACAAACTCTTCACTAACCCCCAATATGTCTCCAGGTAGAACAAAATCTCCAGATTTGGTTTTCATATATTCACCTCAACTTAAAATAAGTGGTTAAAAATTCATTATTAGAGAAATTATCTATCTATTCTTTAGGTATATTAGCTTTGTTGTCATATTTTATAAATAGATTTATTTATTGATTTATTTATTATGTGCTTTATTTCGTAGGTAACAATTCTTCGATTAATACTTTATGTTTATCTGATCGTATATAATCTCATCTATTTTGTAATCTTCCCATTTCCTCCTACTCAACACTATTTGGAGCTCTTGTGGTGTTAGGAGCGGTTTTTTATACATATTGGCATCATCTATAGCAATTCTCGGACATGCAGTTACCACGAAGACATCCAAATCTCTAAAAGGTGTTAAAAGGGCAGGATATATATTATCCAAGATTATTATAAAAGCTTCCTTTCCTCCATCATGTATCATCTTCTTTAAATCTTTAGCTAATTCCAGTCTAAACTGACCCTTCTTGGATGAAAGGATTATCCCAAACTTTTTAGCATCTCGAGCCTTTGTTATTCTCGCAAATCGGATTCTAAGAATTCTGTCTGCAAAATTATCGATATTTCGGACCTTGTTCGTATAAGGATCTGCTATAATGACAGGTTTATCTGTAAAAAGCTTTATCCCAAGGGCATGGAAGTTTCCACTGCCCACGTATAGAAATGCATCCACATCCAATCCTTTTATGCTTGAAAAATTGCATCCCAGAACCTGACCTTCACGTATCCCCCTACCCTTTTTTATAAGCACTTCTTTCTTATTTTCCCTTAAAAAATCCATTATTTCATCTAAATGGTTCAGGTGCTGGGTTGTGGTTACAAATCCTATTTTTTTATAATCTTTCAAAAGATCAAGGGCTTTTCTAAGTGATTTTTTAACATCCATTTTTGAGTAAGCTTCCACAAACAAAACAGGCACATCATATTCTAAGGGTAGTGATGTATGCCCAAAATGAACAAGAAGATCAACCACACCCCCCATCTGAACATCTGCAATATCACACGCCCCATAACATGGATCTGCAGATATCAATACAGTTGCATCTGTTTCAGATTCTATTTGTTCTGCTACGTTGGTTGCATAGATTTTTAGACCCTCTGGAAACTGTAGACCAACTGTCTTAGCTTTCATTTCCCTTATTTTTTCAATGATTCTGGGGATATCCAGTTCATAATTTACCATTTTATCCTCATTGTCTCAATGATTTTTAAATTTACTTAAATTTACGTCATATTTTAAACTCATTTTATATTCAAAATTTCAATAATGTAGATTATACAGAATTATATTACCCTATTCTTTAGTTTTAATTATCATATTTTCGTTATTCATCCACACTTCCTTCGATGACAACCTGACCCTCCTTCACGTCCACTTTAACAAGAGTCTTAACAGCGAAGCCAGTTTCACTTTCAACTACTTCCTTTCCCTTCCCTTTCTCTATAATAGCCATAACATCGACTATTTCAGCGCCTATTGTTTTTAAAGCTTTTAGGACCGCTATCATGGTTCCTCCAGTGCTAACAACATCGTCGACTAGGAAAACTCTGTCCCCCCTACTCACACCGTTTATATAAAGTTCGCCTTCACTGTATCCTGTCATCTGATGAACATTCATCTCCCCCTCTAAATTGTAGGACCTTTTTCTTACAACTACAAAGGGTATTTCTGTCCTTAAGGATATTGCGGTGGCAATATGAATCCCCATTGCTTCAACACTTATTATTTTATCAACGTCCAGATTTGCGTATTTTGAAACTGCTTCTGCAACTTCTCTTAAAATATCGGGTTCAACCAGAGGTATTCCATCGGTTATCGGATGTACAAAGTAGTTATACTCACCTTTTTTTACTATAGGAGCATTTAACAAACTTTTTTTTAGTTTTTCAAGCATATTATCACCTTTTTTATAATTAAAAAATATTATTAAAAATAGATAAAAAAATCATGTATAAAAAATCAATTAAATAAATATTAAACCTATTGAACCCCACAATTTTATAATTTCATAATTTCCAAATTCGAGCTTATCTGTATTTTCCTATCTGCTTTTTTTAAATTCGATTATATTTATTTGATTATATTTTTTTTATATTGTTCTTTGTTATACTGATTCTGGAAATGTGATTTTAAAAGATGTTCCATCAATTCCTTTATATTCAATTTTACCTTTTATTTGGTTGGTTAAATTCTTTACCAAACGTAACCCCAAAGTTCTGACATTCTTAAAATCGAGATCTTCTGGAAATCCCACCCCATTATCACTCATAGTTAGTGTAATTTTTTCGCTGTCTTCAGGAACAAGTTTAATGTTTATATCGCCCTTTTTTCCTTCAGGAAAACCGTGTTTTATGGAATTTGTCAAAAGTTCGTTTATAATTATACCACAAGGTACTGCAGTATCAATGTCCAACATAACATTCTCTAAATCCATCTTCAGTTTGATTTGCTTTGGATCCACTCTATATGAACTTAAAATTTCTGAAGCCAACTTTTGAATGTATTCTGCAAAATCAAATTTCCCTATTTCACTGGAATGATAAAGATTATTATAAGCCGTTGCCATTGCCTGTAGGCGATTCTGGCTTTCTCTAAAAAGTTGGATTACTTTTTTATCTTTGACGTTCACAGATTGGAGATTGATTAAGCTCGAAATTATCTGAAGATTATTTTTTATCATGTCCATCGAACGCTTTTGAACCTCTATTTCGACTTCATCAGCGATTTTTGGAAGTAATTTTACCTCTCCTTCTTCTTTAACTTCCTCTTTTTCTTTAATCCCCTGAACAACACTTAAAATAAATTTTTTATTGTCGGATTCTGTAATTTTAGCATGTACTTGAACTGGCATTATTGAACCATCTTTTTGAAAAAGTGCAGATCTAAATAAGATCTCTCTGTTTTCAATCAACTCTCTGATTTTTGAAGACATAAAATTGGATGGTTCAGAGGCATTTACAGCCTCTAAATCATAAAAATTCATTCCCATGAGTTGACCTTTAGTATAACCTAGAGATTTATAAGCAGTTTCATTTACATAAATAATTTTACCTTCAAAATCATGTAAAAATATAGAATATACAGAAGAATCTAAAATCTGTGTTTTTAACTTTAATTCTTCCTCTAAATACCCAAATATCTTATCTAATTTTGTTAAATATCTAGTCCTTTGCCGGATTAATTTTAAATAAGTAATTGTTTTCCCTATTCCCAATTCATCATTCATAAACTGATCTTTGGTAATATCCTCATTTTTCATCTGTTCTCCCCTCAACAGACTTTAATTCCCTTAATAATCACGCAAACTGTTATTTTGATATTAAAATTTTAACATGACTTTTTAAAAAACCATGTAAACTAAATTCCAAACTTTATTAATTAGGTGAATTAGGCATGTTATTTTATGTATGATTTTATATAAATTTTTTGAGATTTTGGATGAAGTTTTAAAAAAACTAAAGAATTATAATTATGAAATATTTCATATTAACTAATACTCTGAATACCCTGAAGTTTAAAAAAAATAACATTCCATGTATTTATATTAATATAAAATGTTTACCAAGTTTGATTTATCTAAGATGACATTATCTTGCCTTAATATTGATTTATCTACATTTTTGGTGACAAAAGTTACTTTGGCTCAATAAAAATGATAGGATTTAATAATAATATTAATAAAAATAAATATATATAAAATTCAATATAGAATTGTGTTAATTGATTTTATTAAGTTTTACCATTTAAAAGCAGTTTAACGAGGAATATCATGTTAGGTAATCTAGGTAAAAATTTGACGAAAACCATGAAAAAATTGGCTGGTATGTCTATCATAGATGAAGAAGTGGTAAAAGAGGTTATAAAAGAGATACAAAGAGCACTTATTCAGGCTGATGTTAATATACAACTTGTTTTCAAACTTTCCAAATCCATTGAAGATAGGGCACTTAAAGAGGAGCCTTCAAAGGGGATAACCCCCAAAGAACATATTATAACCATCATGTATGAAGAACTGGTAAATCTTCTAGGTAAAAAAACTGTTGAAGTAGAAATCGAGACTAAACCTTATAAAATATTGTTATTAGGCCTTCAAGGGAGTGGAAAGACAACCACTGTCACAAAACTCGCAAAATATCTGCTTAAAAAAGGATTTAAACCTGCAATTGTATGTACTGACACGTGGAGACCAGCAGCTTATGAACAGCTAGTTCAGCTAACACAAGATATAAATGTGCCATTATACGGAGATCCAACCAATAAAAACGCCCTTGATCTTGCTGAGAAGGGGATTGATAAATTCAGGAAACAGGGCATAATTTTAATAGACACTGCAGGTCGTCATAAAGAAGAAAAGGAACTTCTTGATGAAATGGAGCAGTTGACTCAGGTTATTGAACCTGATGAGGCTATGCTGGTTATAGATGGTACTATAGGACAGCAAGCACGAGAACAGGCTCTTGCCTTCAGTAAAGCCACAAAGGTAGGATCCATAATTGTAACAAAACTTGATGGATCTGCAAAAGGGGGTGGTGCACTATCCGCAGTTTCAGAGATAGGAGCACCTATAAAATTCATTGGAACCGGTGAACGCATTGATGATATTGAAGCTTTTGACCCTGAAAGATTTATATCCCGTCTTCTTGGAATGGGAGACATAAAAAGTCTCATTGAAAAGGCAGAAGAGATAGCAGAAGAAGATATCAGCGTAGATGCCATGGACGCCATGTTAAGCGGGAAGTTTACACTTAAAGATATGAGTTCTCAGTTTGAAATGATGGGTAAGATGGGTCCAATGCAGCAGGTAATTAACATGCTCCCTGGAATGGGAAAACTACCTAAAAATGCGTCTCAAATAACTGAAGAGAAAATAAATCGATACAAGATCATTATGAATTCCATGACAGAACACGAACTCGAACATCCAGAGATAATAAAACAGTCCAGGGTAAAAAGGATATCCAGGGGTGCTGGTATGAGAAATGAAGATGTTAAAGAGCTCTTGAAGTATTATAATGTCACCAAAAAAGCTATAAAAGGTTTTGGAAGAAGAAAGATGGGTGGTCCTCTAGGACAGATGATGAGACAGATGATGAGATGATGATACGTGGTAAAAAACTGTTTTTTGAAGTTTTTTTTTGGAAAGAAGCCCTTCTTCAAAATAAATTATTTAAATTAATCATGTAATTTCGTTATATTGTATATAGCGAACTCTGAAATTACATAAATCTAAATTTTATAAGCTAAGCCTATAAGTAAAGTAAACTAATACAATTGTTAAAATCACCAATGCTACTGTAAAAATGACTAAAACATTAGTTATTTTATTTAATTTTTCTTGAGATCGAAATGTCGTATACATGATTTCAAAATCTACATAATGTTGACTAACAGATCCAGTTTTTGTGTATTCTTCGAGCATTTGCCCAACAATAGTAGCATGAAAACGTTCTATGAGTCCTTTAAGAGTATCTAAATCTTGATCTGATTTTCTTTTTTTGTTGAACATAATATCTACCTGTGATTAAGGAATATACAATACATATCATATTACACCAATTAAAACGATTCCAGTGTTAAATCTTTATCCTTAGGTTCATCAATTGCTTTATGTCTTACCAACTTATCTAAAATAAGATCTATGAACCCACAACCCTGCAACCCACTAATATCATCTCATGTACCTCGTTGAAAAGATTGTTTTTCATGTTGATCATTTTCAGGTTTCTGATTTGTGTATAGCCTCTCTCTTCTTTTTATTATTTTCTATTATCTTTTCTATTATCATCTATTTATGAAGCTCAAGATCCAGAAATATTTTTGAAAGATTTTTAGTTATTTCCTGAAAACAAACCCTAAAATCAATTTTAATTTTTTGCTTAACATTTTTACTTAAATATATAAAACATTTAACTAAAACATTAACAATCAATAATTTATGACCCCTTCAGATGATAAAAGCTAAGTATATCTAATTTTAGGATGAAATGAAATGGACTCTCAAATTAACGAAAACAATATAAAAATAATGGAAATTACGGAAGGTAACATCTGCAATCGATGTTTAGGTAGAAAATTCTCAAAATTAGTAGAAGGTCCTGATAACAAGTATAGAGGCGAATATGTACG
>VGTM01000020.1 GCA_016874685.1 Methanobacteriota archaeon | reverse complement strand
CATTATACTAATTTAAAGTTAAATTTATATATAGCATACAAATTAATTGAAATAGTTTAAAAATAATATGCGATTGAATAATACATCCAAATTAATTATGATAATAAAGGATGTATTGTATAAATATTCATTAATATTTAGTCTCGGGGGATTTAAATGGAATTAGAGTCTGATAGGTCCAAATTTTGTCCACAATGTGGAGCTGAAAATAATGAGAACTGGAAATTTTGTGGTCAATGTGGTTTTGAATTAGAAGTACCTGGAAGCTTAGATTCGGAATTATAGAACTTGAAAGCACATATCCCGATCATCATGATAGAGATGTTGTTGAAAGTTCTAGTCCTATAAGCCGGCCTAAAATGATTCTTGGAATAATTTTTGGAGCCATTATATTACTTGTAGTATATTTTGCCTTTTTTTACGCACCAACAGCGAATTTTGAGATATTAGACAGTAATTTGAAAATGGTGTCCAATAGCAGTTCTAGGGACATTTCTGCCACTACTATTAATGGAACTATCCAAAATACGGGTTCATCCACCATAAATATTGTTTGCGTTGATGTATATTCAGGTAATAACTATGTAGGTAAATTTTTCCTTACAGATTTAAAACCTAATGATAATGTATAGTTCAAGCTTAATATTAGCTCTGGTACAGGAGAAAACAGCACTGAGATAATGTTAATAACATCTAATAGAAACGAAGATTTCTATGATGAGTCTGATTCCCAGTTGAGCTCAAATCCAGGAGATTATAGGATAGTAATAGGAAATCAAAGTGCCAAGATAACCAGTTCAATGATTGATGATTTAATAGATCCATTGATTAATTCTTATAACCAAACAAAAGGTTCTCAGAGTGCTTCAATACCAATCAAAGGAAAAATAGTAAGCGGATCTGGAATATATTATTATGATGGCATTAAATCAGCTGGTTCTGAAATTCCATTATATAGTAAGGCAACTATTTTGGTTAAAATAGGTGAAGGATATATATATGATGGAAAAAGGGTTTACGTTTCCTCTGGAGAGGTTGTAAGCGCCTATAGGAGTTATATGGACGTTGCTATCTTTTATTGGCCTGAGATGAAGTTTGCTGGCTGGCACAGAGTATTAGGAGAGGACATACCTTTAAGAGGTCAGGCAGGTGGCGGTGATATTTACTGGAAAGATGTAACTACTAAAGATATAGAAGCATGGGTTAGTACCCTTCCAGTTGAAAATTAGATAATCGATTTCATTCTCTCTTTTTTTTATTTTTATTTTTTTATGTTGTATTATTCTTTAAACTTTTTTTTGAATTTATTGGTTCTATATGTACAAGAACATCTGCTATCTCTGGTATACTTTTTTTTAGCTTTTTCTCTACTTCATCACCAATATCATGGGCTTTGTCCACAGAATAGGAAGTTTTAACAACTATATGTAAATCAACATAGATCTCGGAGGGTGATCCTCTTGTTCTAATCATATGAACATCACAGATCCCATCAACAGATTTTACTATGTTTTTTAAAATATCCTTATCAATTGGTGCTTCATCAAGGAGTACTTTAGAACTATCCTTAATTATTCTAATCCCGGTTCTAGCAATTAATACAGCTATTCCTATCGCTATTAGAGGATCCGCAATTATATATCCGAATTTAATTGCAAAAAAGCCCATAATAACGGCAAATGATGCGTAAATGTCACTTCGGGTATGCATAGAATCTGCAACAAGTATATAGCTTCCAAGTTTTTTACCTTGCCTGTATTCGTACCATGAAACTCCAATATTTATTAAAATGGTTATACCCATAACTGCAAAACTTAATAGGGTAATTTCAGGTGTTTGAGGGTTTAAAAATTTATTTATGGAGGATTCTAGAATCTCGAAACACGTTAAAAATAATAAAACTGCAATCAAAAGAGATGCAAAGGTCTCAAATTTTCCATGACCATAAGGATGTTCCTTGTCTGCAGGTCTTGAAGCCAGTGAAATTCCAATAATACCGATTATATTGGAGGTGCCATCGAAAAAAGAGTGGAATCCATCAGTAATCATACTTAATGAGTTAGAATACCACCCAAATACAGCTTTTGCTAATGCAACAGAAATATTTAGTATGAAAATGATGATCAGGATCCTTTTTACAGTTTTATAATAAACATTATCCATTTTATCAAAGTTCCCCCTTATTTGAACATGCAGATGTATATGCTGTACAATTTATTTATGAAAATAATTAACGGTGAAGTGTCTTGGAAATAAAAGATTATTTATTAAATTATAATTAAAGAATTCATAGCTTTATTGTTTGAAATAGGAATTTAAAACAATTTTTCATGAATTTAAGTTATGGGTATTTTCATAATTCTTAATAACAAAGTCTATAATTGAAAATTAAAAAAGGTGGGATGATAGCTTAATTTTTCATCTTCCCCCAATAATTTGATAGAATTTCCGAGCAATGGAGTTATATGTTGTTATTCACACTTTATAATTCGATAGAATATTAGAATGGTGCAAAAATGCCTATGAAAACTAACCATGCCAGGGCAGTTTTTGCGACGAGGCTAAGTATTATGTAAACTCTTTCACCGTATAGATAATCTCTCCATTTTCCAATGCCTTTGTATTGAAGTATCATGTTTATGGAAAATGTATTGAACATAATGAAGTAGATTAGGAGTGTGAAATATACGAATGTTGGTGGTTTTGTCTCAGCAGAACCCAATGCTGCGATAAAGTAAGCTGCAATTACTATCCATGGTGTAAATCCTGAAATGCATCCTAATAGATATGCAGACCAATCAGTTTTTTTGGTATATTGATTGATTTTTTCCATCATATAACCAAACATGATCATGATAGCGTTCAGGACGAATATCATCACTAATGACCACAAATCCCATACACCTACAAAGGTGGCTAATATCACGATCATTATAGAACTTGAGAATGCATATTCATACCATCTGTAAGGGTTCATACCCTTCTTCAAGTTTTCATTGTAGTTCTTATTTCTCACAAATGCAATGACAAAGTGTGCGACAGCGGAAATTAACAGGAAAGAAGCGAGTATCACTCCTAAATAGCCTACTGTGAATACCACTTGTGGATCGGGTAGTACCTGAAAGGTGGGCGGTGTCAGAGAAATTATTTTGAATTTAATGTAAAAAGTGTATATATCTCTGTTCCAAGTCAGCAACAGTCCCAAAACAATCATCAAAATGCCTTGAACAAAATGTAAACTACCAGCACCAATATTTAGACGTCTGAGTCCCTTAAATGTAATTGGTGACTCGGCAATTATTGCTCTTCTTAAATCATTGTCCATAATATCACCCCCAAAAATATTAATATATTATATAGTTATCACTTGATTTATAAATTACGCAAGTTTATAGGGAATCAACCGTCTTGACATAAATTATTAGGTTGCCCTTGTTCAATATCTAAAGCTAAATTGTGAAGTAATAAATTAAATCTTATTTTTTTTGTTTAAAGCGATATTAAATATTTAAAGAAGCATAGGCATTTTTAAATGTTTTTTATTATAAAAAAAAATATTTAATGAAGTTTAATCAATATATTTATGAGGTTTTTTTAAAATGACTGAAAGTCCTTCATATACAGTTGAAAGGAAGGATGAGAATGTAGAAATCAGAAGATATGCAACTTATATCTTAGCCCAGGTAGATGTGAAGTCTGAATATGATGAGGCAATGATATTAGGTTTTCGCATTTTAGCCAACTACATTTTTGGAGGAAATAAGAAGAGGTCAAAGCTCCCGATGACCGCACCTGTTTCTGGCTAAAACATGTCAGAATCTGAAAAGATTCCAATGACAGTTCCCGTGACTGAAGAAGCTTTAGATGAATCTGAAAAGATAGTAATGACAGCACCCGTTACTGAAGAAGAAGCAGGACAACATGTATACTGCATATCCTTCACCATGCCCTCTAAATATACTTTAGAAACACTCCCAGAGCCAGATGATAAAAGGATTCAATTCAAGGTTGTTGAAGACCAGAAAACCGCTGTTATAAGATTTAAAGGTAGGGTCAACAAGAAACTCGCCCAAGAAAAAATAGAAGAATTGAAGAAATGGCTCAATAAGAATGGTATTAAGCCAAAATCTAACTTTGTTGTGGCACAATATAATCATCCGCTTGTTCCGGGCTTCTTCAGGAGAAACGAGATGATCGTGGAAATTTGATAACCTAAAGCAATTATTTTTTAATAAACAAGAATGAAGATATAAAACGTAAATTCGCTAATAAATTTTCTAAATATTTTTTATCTAAAAATTTTTAATAAGTTTCTTTGACCAAAATTTTAGAATAAAATTATTATATAAAACGACTCTTAAATCTTATGGTTATTTTTGAGAAGTTATTTGAATAATATAGTTTATAATATAGTTTAAAGCATCAATTATAAGTTAAAATTCAATAAAAATTTATAGATAGCGATTTCAACTAAATTTCATCAGATCACGATATAAACTGAGATCATAGGTCTTTTCGCCCCTTATCTTTGTACAGGTCTATTCAGGTTTATTAATATAAAATTGACTAGAGATTAAATTTTATTAAAGTAAATTAGTTCATTTAAAGCCGTAGTAAGAAGAAATACAGTAAATTATAAAAAAAGGCTCTAAAATATCTAAATTCATTTTTAATGGTTTTTGACAAAATTATAATCTAATATCTTAAATAGATAGTTGGATATAGAATATAATACTAATATTAAAACAACTTATTTTTTGGAGGTTAAAGTGATGTCAGAGGAAAATGTAGTATACATTGGAAACAAGCCAGTAATGAATTATATATTAGCTGTTGTAACTCAGATGAATAGTGGAGCCCCACAAGTTATGCTGAAGGCCAGAGGAAGAGCTATAAGTAGAGCAGTTGATGTGGCAGAGATTGTAAGAAACAAGTTTATAACCGACGTGGGAATAGGAACCATAGATATCAGCACAGAAGAATTAGAGAGCAGAGAAGGATCAAATAGCAACGTTTCAGCTATTGAAATACAGCTTTGCAAAGGATAAATTGTGAAAAAACCTAATTTAAATCCTTATTTTTTTATTTTTAGAGGAATAATAGTTAAAAAACCATTGTTATTATTTTTTTTAACATATGCAAAACTTCTTAATAGCTGCATGATGAAATAAAAAAATTTATTTTTTTAGTTTTTAGAAACTTTTCATGGGCTGATATATAATAATCATATATATGATTATAGATTAACCCTTTAAGCATCTTTAGATTTTGATCAAGGATTTCTTGTATCTCAATTCTCGATTTGCTTACATTATAACTCTATATTAATTTTTTATATTCAAATTGGTAATAAAGTATAAAGAATTAAGATGAATCATATGTTGTTAAGGAGGGAATAAAAATTTTTATAGTCAAATAAGTGAAATAATAGAGAGATTGAAAATCCTGATGAGGAGATTTTAGAGGAAAAACATAAATTAGATGAAGTCTTCATGCTTTAATGTATTATAAACAACTATGTAATAATCAGATGGAAGATATGAAGGAATTGATCAGAAAGATGCAAATATAATTAAAAAACTTGAAAAATAAAGTATGAGAAAAATATTTAATATATAATCATGATAAATTTATAATTATAATTATAAATAATAACAAATATTTGTTAAGGTGATTTGCATGCTCACATCTGTCCAAAAGGAAATACTTCAAAGCTTAATAAATTTGTATAGGAAATCTGAAGGTAGTTCTGTTAAAGGAGAAGAGATAGCTGAGATCATGAACCGTAATCCTGGTACTATAAGAAATCAGATGCAAGCATTAAGAAGTTTGGGGCTGGTAAAAGGTGTACCAGGTCCCAGAGGAGGTTACAAACCAACTGTAAAAGCTTATCACACTCTAAACATAGGTGCCACCGACAGTGAGACACAGGTTCCCATATACAAACAGGGCAAACTGATGGGAGATATGACTGTGGCAAAAATAGAGTTTACCAGTATCCCGCATCCTGGAGAATGTGAGGCAGCTATAAAAGTCATTGGAGATTTAAAACAGATAGATCTTGGAGAGGAGGTCAGAATCGGCCCCACACCAGTTAACAAGCTTATAGTAAGTGGAGTTGTGGTAGGAAGGGATGATATGGACAATATTCTGCTTCTTGATACCACAGGAATACAGAGCATCCCGCACCTGAAGGTTATTGAAACTGCAACACGAGGACTCATAACACTAAATCCCAGCATGTCCATAAAAGATGCTGCCAAAGTTTTATCGGATAAAGATATAGAGGGAGCACCAGTAGTTCAGGATAAGAATATTGTAGGGGTGTTGACTTTAAGTGACATAACAAAAGCTATTGCCGAGGAAAAGGAGGGTCTTAAAGTTAATGAGGTTATGTCAAGAACTATAATTACTGTGGAAAAAGATGTGATGATTGCTGATGCTATAGAAATAATGAATAAAAGGAAAGTAGGTAGACTAATTGTTGTTAACGATAAAGGGCTGCCCCTTGGAATTATAACCCGGACTGATCTTCTTTCTAAAATAACTGCAATAGAATAGATTAAATCAAATGGATAATATTTTAGTTATAATAGTGAATTAAATTTTATATTATTTATTAAATTCTTTTTTTCTTAGATAATAAGGTTGTGAAAGACTGAAAATTCAACATATGAAAATCAAAGATGAAATGAGTGTTCTTGAACTCATAGAGGAGATGGGAAAGTCAGGTGTGCTGGGAGCAGGGAGGGTATCTAAAGCAACAAAATTGCTTGCTGATATCATGAAAGATGAAAATACCACTGTTTTTTTAAGCATTGCTGGTCCACTTGTACCTGGTGGTTTGCGGAAAATTATCTCGGATCTTATAAAAGAGGACTATGTAAATGTTTTAATAACCAGCGGTGCTAATATAACCCACGATTTGCTTGAATCTTTTGGTGGTGGACATTTTCGTGATTTTAACTTTGATGATGAGACATTATTTGGGAGAGGGATAGGAAGAATAGGTGATCTATACACAAAATCTGAGGATTTTACAGTCTTTGAAAGCGAAATAACTAAAATAATCGCTAAAATTGCAGAGAGAAAAACTACATTATCAATAAGTGAATTCTTATATGAGATAGGAGACATGATAGAGGACGATGATTCTATTTTGAAAAATGCTTCGAGAAAAAATGTTCCTATTTATTCCCCCGGCCTTATAGATAGCATGCTTGGTTTACAATTGTGGATGTTTACACAGAGCGATGAACTTTCTCTAGATGCCGTAAAAGACATGCATGAGCTTTCTGAAATAGTTTTTAAATCCCAAAAAGTTGCTGCAGTGATTTTGGGAGGTGGATTGCCCAAACACTATGCCCTATCATCAAATCTTTTAAGGGGAGGGGTGGATGCAGCCATTCAGATAACAATGGATCGAAGTGAAACTGGAAGTTTAAGCGGAGCACCGCTTGAAGAGGCTAAATCATGGGCAAAGGCAAAGGCAGAAGCAAATTTGGTAACTGTAATAGGTGATGCTACCATAATTTTCCCATTAATTGTAGCAGGGGCACGAGAGATAATCAGAAATAAAAACTGATCTATAATTGTATTTGTTAATCTTGTTTGTTGGAGATGATAATTTGGAGATACTTTTTTACGCTTTATCTGGATTCTTCATGAAATTGTCTGACGATGCCCACGATAAAAAAGGTAATATATTTTTAGGGATATTTGCTGGCGTTCTTTGTGGCTTATTTATTAGTTATTTAGTTATAAACAGTGCTGATGCAACCTATATATTTTTGGGGATTTTGATAGGAACTCTCGTTGCCAAAAAAATCGATTGTATCAATCATTTTGTGACATTACTTGTGTTTTTGGGAATTATTATTATATTTGGCCTTCCTTCTATTAGTATTTTCACATTAATCATCTGTACCATGGCGGCTTATATAGACGAGATTGGAAATGATAATAAATGGGTATCAAAGAAAAACGAAAAATTAGAACTGTTTTTTAAATACAGATTTGCTCTAAAATTAGTTATTTTAGTTTTAGCATCTTTTGGAACATTACAAATTTTTTATCCAAGCTTTAAAATTGCTGGAATTCAGTTTTTGCATTTTTCTACATTTATATATTTTTTAGCATTTGAGATCTCATACGAGGTTGCTGGTTTAAAGTTTGATGCGATTTATAATGGATTCTACAGCTTTTTTAGGGTTTTTAGAGGAATATATAGATCTTCCAATAATTAAGGCATCTGCATATTCAAGGGTTTTTTCTGGATCTCCCCCTTGAAAACCCACTCCTGGAGCTATCAGGAAGGAATCCTCACCAACAATACTTCGAATTTTCGCTAAACGGTGCAATTTTGTTGCAGGAGCTACAAATTTATCAATACCCAAATTTTTACCCATCCTGGCAATATATTCTGATACATTCTCAAGAAACATTGAAGCGCCCGGATTTGACATTTCAGTTAGGAGAAATACATCCTTATCATGATTTTTCGCTGAATTTAAACATGCAAGTACACTGTCTTCTCCAACAAATCCATGAACGATAATGGCATCTGCTCCAGCTTTAAAGGTTATGTCTGTTATGGTGGTGTTAGTCTCAGGAATGTCAGCAACCTTAAAATCAGCAATAACATTATAATCAAAGTTTTCTTTTAGGATAGTTATTGATTCAAGCCCTTCGCTTAAGACCAGAGGATATCCTATTTTTATGGTGTTTATTTGTTCTGAAACGTCTTCCACTATTTTTAGGGCGTTTTTAATATTTTGAACATCTAATGCCAGGATTATTCTATTTTTTACTTCCATGGTTTTAATTGGTTGGAGTTGTTTAAATGATTTTTGAATTATACATTTGCATGTAAAGGAGATGTGTATAAAAACATGAATAAAATGATATTTCTATCACACCTTAAAAATTATCAGACATATCCTCAAATATTCATCAGTAAATCCTTTACTTTTAATATACTTTGTGCTATCCTCAATAATTTAAGAGCTATATCATTAGGAGAAAAATGGGATTATGAAAAGATTTTCTAGTTTGAAATAGTGTCTGGGGAGAATGAGGAATGTTTTTATAGTTCAAAATGTCTTTCACAAAGTTTGTTTGGTTATGATATTTTTTTTATCAGATATTTAAATATCTTTATATAATCAAAATACAACATCAAGCCGTTATCATGGTTCCTATCCCTTTCTTCGTGAATATTTCCAGTAAAACTGAATGTTGAACTCTACCATCAATTATATGGGCAGATGAAACTCCATTTTCAACTGCCTCAATGCATGTTAAAGTTTTGGGAAGCATTCCTCCCTTAATGACCCCTTTGTCTAAAAGTTCTTTAATGCCTTTGACATCGATTTTCCTTATTAATGTATCTGGATTAGAAGGATCCTCAAGAATTCCTGGAACATCTGTTAATATAATCAATTTCTCTGCCTTTATGTTGGATGATATAGAACCGGCTACTGTATCAGCATTTAGATTCAATGCATTTGCATTTTTGTCCACACCTATAGGTGAAATTATTGGTATATACCCCTTTTCAGTAAGTACATCAATTATTTTAGGGTTAATAGATTCAATTTCTCCTACTAATCCCAAATCCACACTTTTCTCTACCCCTGTTTTCTCATCTTTGAATATATGCGGTGCTTTTTTCCGTGCTTTTATAAGTTGACTGTCCTTTCCAGAAAGTCCAACACCTTTTCCACCATGTAAACAAACTTTCGAGACTATTTCGGTGTTTATTTTTCCAACCAAAACCATTTTCACTATATCCATTGTCTCCTGGTCTGTAATCCTCAACCCTTCAATATATTTTGGTTCTTTTCCAAGCTTGTTCATGGATCTGGAGATCTCAGGACCTCCCCCATGGACAACAATTGGTTCCATTCCCACATATTTTAAGAGGACAGTGTCTCGTGCTGTAGATTCCATGGCTCCTGCATCAATCATGGCATGGCCCCCGTATTTTATCAAGATCTTCTTTTGATGGAATTTTTTGATGTAAGGAAGCGCTTCTACCAAGATATTGACTGTTTTCATTTTCAATCCCCTAATCTATACCAGTAATTTTGATTTGAATATATCTATTAATATCATTATATTGAGTGATTTATTAATATATTCATGTCGTGTATTCAGAATTTATTTTTACGTAGTCGTAACTTAGATCACAACCATATGCTGTAGCTGTGTAATCTCCAAGGCCTATATCAACAGTTATTTTAATTTCTTTTTTACTAAAAATCTCTTCTGCAATTTTTAACTCATTTGTTCCTGCATAAGCTTTTACAACACCTTTTTTTACAATGTCAGCACCAGTTCCTTCCGATTCCATGGTTATACTAATGGAGTTTTCATCCATCATAGCACCAGAATAACCCACAGCAGCAACTATCCTTCCCCAGTTTGGATCAGCACCAAATAAAGCTGTTTTTACAAGAGATGATCCTACAATAGCTTTTGCAGCGCATTTAGCATCTTCAATTGAAAGAGCCCCATTTACATCGACTTCCAAGAACTTAGTTGCGCCTTCACCATCCTTAGCTATCATTTTCGCAAGTTCAATACATACATATTCAAGAGCTTCCTGAAAATTTTCGTCTATTTCACCCGATTTTCCATTAGCCATGATTAAAACCATGTCGTTTGTACTTTCATCACCATCAACAACTACCATGTTAAAAGACTTGTCAACAGCCTTTTTAAGGGCTACCTCAAGCTGTTTAGGTGAAGCTTTAACATCAGTTACCAGGAAACATAACATTGTGCCCATATTGGGTGCTATCATTCCAGATCCCTTAGCAATACCACCTATTTTAACTATATTTCCATCGTTAAGTTTAGTCTGAACAACGAATTCCTTTGAAAATGTATCAGTAGTCATTATAGCTTCAGCGGCCTTTTTTGAAGCATCCCGAGAATTTTCAACCATTATTAGTGCTTCATCAATTAATTGTTTTATTATTGACATAGATAGCTGTCTACCAATAACACCGGTGGATGCAACAGCAACATCCTCTAATTTAATTTGTAAATTTTCTGAGACCATTTGGGCCATTTTTAATCCATTTTGGAAACCTTCTTCACCAGTGAAACAATTAGCATTTCCGCTGTTAGCAACGATGGCAGATATTCTGCCATTTGAAATTGCTTTTTTTGTGATGATTATGGGTGCTGCTAAGACTTTATTAGATGGAAAAACTGCAGATACATTGCTTTCTGGGCTTGATATAACTGTTACACCGTATTTTTCTTTACGTAAACCCCAGGCTAATACACCATCAACTGCACAGATCCCACCATCAATTTTTTTCATAATTATCCCACCAAAACTTTATCTTATCTAAATTCAATCATTTCTAAAAAAGGTAGTGTACAATAGTATCTAAATGAAATATTATATGATTTATTTATGTTTGATTTGTAGGTTTTTGACTAGTATTATCAGGAGATTTTTTTTTTGGCTTTTCTATATAGATCTCATCCGAGCTTTCTGTATTCTGATCCTCTGTTTTTTCATTATTTTCCAGATTAGTTGGATTTGGTGTTAAGGTGTATTGAGGGAATTCTGGCACAGTTAGATTGAATTGAAGATTGGATAGACTACTATTCTGGGAAATACCTACTAATATACTTGCACTTGTTCCAAATCCAAATGCAATCAATGAAATGACAAATGCGACCATTATCTTGGCTTCAGTATCGGGATTCATGATATTCCCCCATTAATTTCTCATTATTTTCACTTAAATAATTTTTTTTCATTATTTCATTAAGTTGTAATGGCATATAGAATAGAGAGAACTATGGCAACGACACCAAGTTCCCAGCGGCCAAGACTCCAGCCAATAAAGGTGGCTACAAACACAAATATGAATATCAATAGTGTCTTAAACTTGTTATCTAAAGCAAAATCTATAACTGCCTTAGTAAACTCTGAAGGGATATAATATGCATATAAACCATCGGCAACATCAAAAACCATTACAGAACTATTATTCCATATTTTTATACCATCTGCCATCTGTGCTCTCTCTCCAGATTCTCTTCTACTTCGGCCTATACCTACTCTAAGTTCTGCCTTATTACCTAAAGTGTGCCAGGCAGAATCTATCCCAGCCCTCAATGCAGCGTCTTTTGTTGGCAGATTAGCAATTAAGTCGTCACCACCTTCTCTGTAGCCCTCTATCTTCCCTTTAAACTCAGATTCTATGAATTTCTTTATATCATTCATTATTTCAACGAGTTTATCTCTTCCTCTTTCCTCAATAAATTTTGTTGAATCAATAACGTCCATGAATAGATAATTATCATAATAAGTTGGTTTTCCTTTTAATTTTCCTAGTTTAGATGAGAAAACAATGGCGAATTCACCGCCAAGTTTTGTAAATCCAACACCCGATATTTCACCAATTTCTTTATTTAAATTTATGGCTCTTTCTATTGCAGCAGCCCCAGTCATTCCTACAGCGGCGCGAACATTGATATCTTTATCCATACCCAGTCCTATAAGCTCAATTGCAGTTCTTATGGCATCATTTTTCGATAAAAGTCGTGCAACAATTTCACTGACACTTTCTTCTATTATTATACCCTTCTCCCTTTTGATGAGATCTACAAATTCCTCAATGATAGCATCGTGGTCAAACACCTCAACATAGAGATATCTATCACTACCCATTATTATGTTGCTTAAGAGAGCATATTCATCTACTTTATTCTCAGCAGGTTTTAATTCAAGGAATTTTCGGTTTTCGGGGATATTCTCTCGTCCTACTTCATAGATTAAATTGTGAAAAATTTTTTTTGTGGTGATATTGGCACGTTCAAGTTCTAAAAGCATGGTTTGGGTGTAATTTATCATTTCCACATATTCTCGTTCCTCATCGTTAGTGGGATAGTATTTTGTCCCTATGCTTAATACCCGGGATTTAAGGAAAAACCCAAAAATGGTCCTTAACAAATAATCCATTACCATTAACTCTCTCCTCCCTTCTCAAGAACAATATCAAATTGACCTGGTTTTTCCAGTAACATGCTAGGTTTAACAGACACAATGGGAAATTTCCATAATCCCAGTCTCGCTGCCACTGTACTGGCAATATTTCTCGAATTTTTCTTTATAAAGGAATAATCATGATCATTTATGGTTATACTCACATTGTAAGGAGATTCTTCAACTGCCTCGTCTGAATAAATTATATTCAGTTCAAAAAACCCTGGTTTTGTGAAAAGATCGTTTCTTACGGCAACAAGAGGAGCGTGTTCAAGCTTGAGCCTGTCTCCAACAGTAACTGCAATGTTTCCAGCATTTTTAACTGCATCTTTGTAATCTTTTGGATGTACCAGCACAAATATAATGAAATCACTTGTTTTCTCAGCTTCGTCAACCATATCAAGGACTTTATCAAATAGGGGAATTCTCGAGAAAAGCCCTTCTAGTTTGGGTTCAAGTCCATCTTCTCTGCTTTTAGTTATTCTATCAATGGATTCCTTGGCAATTGCAATACCACTGATTTTTTTTCCTCTTTTTAGTTTGTATACATCCATTCCTTTTTTCTCAAATTCAGATAACATTTGCGTACAAATCCTTTGTAATATGTTTTTTACCTTTTTGGGCTTTGACGGTGCCCCCACTGATATTTTTCCATCTTTTAGGGTATACGGGATCCTTCTGCTTTTAATATCCTGAAATTCATCCATATATTCCCTAAACCCATCGTTTGATAGTATTTTTGCATCTTGTTCTTCGGCTATTTTCAATATGAAGTGATCAGCCGCTGTGCCTGCAGGTACTTGTTGAATATCTCCCTCTTTAAGTAACTGTCTGAATTCTTCCTTTTTATCTATCTCATGACGGAGGGATGCGTCTGCAATTATAATTGGGTCGTATCCCAATTCTCCTAAAGCATCTACAGCTATCATTAGATTACTCAAATTAGGTTTTTCATTATTTCCTCTTCCATAATGAGCCACGTTAGATGCATCAATAATTACTTTCAAGTGATCACCTTAACAGGTAGTTTTATAACTAGCAAGACACCTGCGTTTTCCATCAGAAAAATTTAGTACTATTTCAATAGCATAGTCCTTTATATCTATTGTATTGAATGAAGAAATATCTTTACCTCGAAGTTTTAATGAAGAAACTGTACCGGCTGTAACAAATCCCGTGTTCTCAAGAACCCATACATGAGGCACATGTTTATGTCCAGAAAGTACGAGTTGAGCATTTCCATCGATCACAGACTTCAGTATATCACCTGCATCGGTTAGAACATTTCTTTCCCGACCAGTTTTTGGAACGGGTATAATATGATGATGCAATGCAATTATTTTGTACATATTTTTCTTATTTGCCCTTTTAAGTTCATCTTCCATCCATTTTTGTTGAGATCTTCCAACTTTTCCATAATCCAGGTCTGGTTCACTGCTATCAAGTCCAATAACCTTTATAGCGTTTTTTCGAATCTTTAAAGATCCATATCGCTCTTTTATAAAGATTTCGAAGCATTCATCCCCTACATGTCTGGCATCATGATTTCCAGGGACCACTAGTATTGGACTCTCGATCAGATCTAGATATTCAACTGCCTGTTCAAACTCAAGATAATAGCCATTTTCAGTTGTATCCCCGGTTACAATAACCACATCGGGACTTAAGTCATTGGACTTTTTTATAGCCTCTAATAGAAGGTTTTCCTTAAAGTTGATTGCACCTACATGAAGGTCAGATAAATGAACAATAAATGGCATTAAGTTAACCTCATAATTGCTTCGGCCAAATCACCTTTGGTATCTTTTAGTGTTTTTTCAGCTTCGTCCCTGGTTACTCCAGCCTGGGAAGCCACGAGTTCTATATCTTCTTCAGGAATTACGAACTCAGCTTCTATCTCTCTCTCCTTTATTTTTCCAGTTATCTGATATGTCTGCTGACCCATAAAATCCATTATATTTACTTTGGGGTTTTTTATCAAGACTTCTTTATTTTTAAATTTTATTATGACTTCACTAACACCCCTCACTTCTTTCATGTCCATTCCCATCTGTTTCATTGCTCTCTGCATCTGTTTCAATTGCTTTGGGTTCATTCCCATCCCTGGTATCATTATTTACCTCCTTTACGTGTTTTAACAGCTTGTCCTACCAGAAAATCCATTATTTCATTACCATTTAAAATTGACTTTCCAAAAGCCAGTAAATCATCATTTTCATTTACAATTAGGACTTCTTCATTTGCCCTTATACTCATATCACAATTTATAACAAATTTGGCAAATATACTTTTTCCTTCCCTTGCAAAAGGTTCAGCTTCCTTACTCACAACTACCCTGTTTTTTGGATATTTGAGATATTTATGCAGCCTTATTGCACCTTCCATGGCCAATACAATGGCCCCATCACGTGCTCTAATTGTAGCAATCAGTTTTTCACAATGATATATATGTCTTATCCTACTGGTTTTTTTACTTTTGATTATATTGATGTCACCTTTAAAGAGAGCCTTGCCAACCCCATGACCAAACTGGTAATCTGCTATGTATTCTATTTTCTGTCTATCGCCTATATTTATATTTAATGCATTGAGGTCGCCATATTCAAAACCAAAATTTAGGTTGAAAGTTTTTAGGATATCCTCACTTACTATAACTCTATGAAATTTTTTTGTATAATTTTCTAGGACTTCTTTTACAAATTTTTTTGAATCTTCATCGATAATTATCGGAGCTTCGTTCTGGGCTAAAGGGTAAATTTCATCGATTTCAAGAGGAATGATCCCGAATGGGACATCTACAACCGCCAACTGTATTAGATCAGAGTGATCAGAGTTGTCCACATTTTTATTATGTATTTTTTGGTAAAATTTTCCACTTTTTTCAACTTCACCTTTTCGGGTTCTTTTTTGGGATCTCTGAAATATACCTGATTTGTCTACTAAATTTTTTAAATATGGTTTTTCAACTGAAGGAATTAAAAATAAAGTTTTTTGCGCTGGAAGTCTATCAAGCCTTTTAAGATGGCGAAAAATTTCCGGTCGATTCAATGATTCTGGGCCTGAATAAAAAAATGCAGATTTTTTAAAAACAGGGTCATACCTTTCTAGGTTTTCAGTATATTTTTTAAGATTTCTAACTGCATCAAGAAGTTGTGGATGAACTCTACATCGCTGCTCCATTAGTTCAAGCAGACTTCCTTGGATGATAGCCTGTTTTATCTTTCTAATCTCTGCAAAGCTTATATGAAGGTTGTGCTGAGCTATTAGCTGCACCCGTTCATCTTTTTCCATGATTTTAAGGTCATTGGGAGTATAATCATTACATATTTTACATGAACATGGCATCTCAGATAAATTCTCAAGCTTGTAAGTCCCTGTGGGCGTCATTAAACGGTCATTCTCAGCATAAAGGATGTATGACGCTGAATCAAAGAAATCACACCCTATTGCAACAGCAAAGGCAAATATCATAGGGTGTCCAGCTCCCATAAGATGTCTTGGTCGGGAATCTGGAAGATGGGTAACCGAAGCCATTGTAACATCTAAAAGATCTGAAAATTTGTAGGATTCAAGTAAAGGAACCACAGCACCCATAGGAAAAACTTGAAAATCCATCTCTCCCAAGATAGTTGCGCATTTTGCACGTAAATCAGAATAGGTAGATCCCTGTACCACTGAGTTAAGCATTATGTTATCTCTAACTTCTAGTGCTTCTTTTGCTCTTTTAATTGTTGTATCAAGCTCCTTTTCAGCCCTCCTTCGGCTTACAAATGGAGGTGTTGGAATATCAAGAGATGTTCCAATATCAGCACCTATTTTCTCCTGAAATTCTATGATTTCTCTATTTGAAACATCAATATCACCGTACTCAGAAAGCTGGAAAGATCCAGAATCTGTGACAACTGGTCCATTAAAATCAATTAAACCGTGAACACCGATTTTTAACGCTTTATTTTTTAAATCCAGATTTTTGTATATTATATAGGCATTGGTAATGACTATTTCAGCCCCGTATTTTTTGACATTTATTGTTTGTTTGCCTGGATGAATAACAGGCATAAATGCCGGTGTCTTCACATTCCCATGAGGAGTCTTCAGTATTCCAATTCTTCCCATGGCATCTTTGTATTTAATCTGGAAATTCAATTCTTTCACCTTATGAATGTAAAACTTTTATCTCCATTAACTATAATAGATAATCTTCTAGCCATTTCTCCTATTCTATCAGCGGAATTGTTTAATTTTTCAATTCCACAACCACATATACACTCTTCAAATTGGGGGCAAATTATGAATTTTGATTTTCCTGATTTTAAATCTTCTATTCCAATATTTTTAAGATTTTTTAAGATCCTTCTTTTTAATCTGATATTATCAACCTCTTTATACAAATATATAGGAGTCCTGACTGTTGATGGAAATTTTTTAATCCCTCTAACCATTTTACGTTCATCTTCACGCCTTTTGGCAATTTTGATGCTTGAATCATTAAGTTTGGGGTCCCTAAATGGTACTCCAGCGTCACTTAAGGCGATCATCCGTTCATCATCCATTGAAAGAGGTTTTTGGATATTTTCAAGTGATGGAGATGCAGTAGTTCCACCGGTCCTTCCGAAAGCTGGTCCTTCTCCAAGCTGAAATCCTGCCTGAATCATGGCGGATCTAACCGGTGCTGCTGATGTGTATGTTAAAACAGTTCCATTATCTTTTAATTTTTCATATAAAATATAGAAAAATTCCAGGCTATATAACTCTGGGGATTTTCCTGGACTGAAAGGATCTAAAAATACGGCGTCATAATGTTTTCTGTTCAATTTATTTATTTCATTTCTTGCATCACCAAAGATTATGTTAATATTCACATTTTCAGGTATTTTACTTCCCTGATGTTTAAAACCAACAAATCCCTCATCATATAATCTATTTTCTATAGCTTTTTTAATTATTTCATGTGATTTTATTGGACTAGGAATAAGAAGGGCGGCAGCAAGGGTTTCCGTGGATATTTCTATTATATCTACATTAATTTTTGTACTATCTGCTAAAAACTTGATACAAGAAGCTGCATTATATCCCAGTCCACTGCAGATGTCCAATATATGAACCTCATCTTTTTCTTGGAGTTGGGCGGGGTTTACGAATTTTTTCATGGCTTCCTTGATGGCTCCATGATGTGTATGCATATTTTCGGATTTCCCATCTACATTATTTGATTTTAAAGTGTATGATCCATCTGCTGTTTTTATCAAATATTTTTTTAAAGATCTTTTAGCATGAACTCTTGCATTTTTATTTCCTTCTCTTTCAGCCCTGAAACATTCGATGATGATTTTTTTGACTTCTTTAGAAATTGTCAACGCTTGATACGTTTCTTTTGCCTGCATATGTGAAAATTTTTATACCTCCAATTAATTAATGTTTATTATTTAATAATTAAAATTAAGATTTTTTTTAAATAAAATAAATTTAATGTAAATCAATGCAAAAATTAATTATGTTTCGTTGAAAAAAAGAATTAAGTGAAAGAAATGAAGGTTTGTTTAATTTCCCGCTTTTTTGACTTGAGAAATGCAGGTATAGGAAGATACTCCGAAAATTTGTTCGAAGGGCTAAAAAAGAGAGGATGCTCTGTTGATCGTGTAAGTCAAGATGGTGGGATCCCCTTTGGAGAAGGGAGAGCAAAATACTTACTTTATACTGCACTTGAAATGCCATTTAAAATGCCCGCTGATTATGATATCTATCATGCCTGCTCTCCCATAGAAGCAATATGGATAAGTAAAAAGAGAAATTCTGTGGTGACATTCCATGATCTGATTCCAATGCTTTATGCAGATTTAATTAAAGCTAACTTTAAAGATTCAATTATGAGATTTATTGGAGTTCAGCATTTTAATTTCGGCTGCAGGAGAGCTATTAACTGTAATGCAATAATTGCAGATAGCAAACAAACTGCCCAAGATTTAATCTCTTATTTAAATGTCGAAGAAGACCGTATTAGTGTAGTAAGACCAGGAATACCTCCAAATCTTAAACCTAACAAGAAAAAAAATGATATATATACTATCGGTACTCTCAGCTTTCTAGAAGCAAGGAAACGCATAGATATTCTTATTAAAGCTTTTATTGATGCAGATCTAGAAAATGCAGAGTTAATAATTGCTGGAAGAGGTTTTGAAGAACAAAAACTTAAAAAAGTAAGTAAAGGTGATGAAAGGATAAAATTTTTGGGATTTATTCCAGATTCAAAGCTCTGCGATTTTTACAATTCATTGGATGTATTTGTTTTTCCAAGTCTCTTAGAAGGTTATGGATTGCCTATAGTTGAAGCGATGGCTTGTGGAAAACCTGTTATAACTTTAGAGGATGCTATAATTCCCGAGGATATAAAATCTCGCACTTTTATTGTGGAATTATCAAATTTAACAAAAATATTGAAAAATCAAGAATTTGAATGCGATATTATTAAAAACTTAAAATTTGCAAAGGAACACTCTTGGGATAGGCTTGTAAAAAAGATGTTTGAGATCTATAATAATGTGATTGGATAATGTACTCTTACGGAAATACAAGTTGTAAATGGAAAACCACGCTAACCTTTCCCTTATCGTAATTTATAAACTTTATAAAAATTCGAAATCAGTGAAATAAATGGTGAAAACATATATTATTACACCGAACTATAATGGTGTAAAATTCTTGAAAGATTATTTTGAATCATTATTCAATCAAACATACCAAGATTTTAAAATAATATTTGTTGATAATTCATCTAATAATGAGTCTATTGATTTAATAAATGAATTTTATAATGATAAAATAAAAGAAGAAAAAATAATAATTATTAAAAATCCAGAAAACTATGGGTTTGCAAAAGCTAACAATTTAGGAATTAAAAAAGCTTTTGAAGACAAAGAATGTAGGTATATAGTATGCCTAAATAATGATACAAAAGCAGGGCCTAACTTTTTAGAAGAACTAATCAGATGTGCAGAGGATCATCATGAAGCTGGGAGTATTCAGGCAAAAATGATTTTTGGCAATTTTCCAGAATTTATTGACTCTGTGGGATTAGAATATTCTAAGAATGGAATAGGATTTAGTAGAGGATCTTATGAACCCTCGCATAAATACAATAAAGAAGAAGAAATATTGGGATGCTGTGCAGGTGCTTGTTTATACCGAAGGGAAGCATTGGAAGATGTTAAAATCGATGATGAATATTTTGATGAAGATTTTTTTGCATACTATGAAGATCAGGATATATCAATGAGATTAAGATGGGCTGGATGGAAGGCGTTTTATAGCCCAAATGCAGTTGTTTGTCATTATAAAAAAGGTTTTGAAACTGGTGGAGATGTGAGTGATTTTGCAATTTATCACACTTCTAGAAATTATACATGGAGTTTATTCAAGAATTTGCCCTCTGATTATATAATAAAACATCTTTATTTAATAATTTTAGGCGAAGTAGTGCAAGTCGGAGTTCATTTATTTAAAAACAAAAAATTAAGTGTTATAAAAGCTAAGATAGATGCATATAAAAATCTTGGAAAATTTTTAACTAAGAAGAAAAAAATTAAAAAAATCGTGGATTTTGAACAGTTAGAAAATTGGTTTATTATGAGATGGAGAGTAAAAATTCCCAAAGAAACTGGGCATCATGATATATAGTTTCAATTGATAAGAACAGTTTGCACGGCCTCATAAATTTATAGTAGGACTTTGAACTTCTTCTATTTTATATAATACTTCAAATAAGCCCTCCATTCTATAAGAATTATTTATATTGAGAGAAAAATAGGAAATTCAAAATCTTTTAATTGTTTTGAAGGAGAAAGGAAGATAAATTATCTGAATTATTTGTTTAAGTTTTAATACTATCTAAGTAGATGAGAGAAAGAATGAACACAGCTCAAAAAATGGCTAAAAATACAATATTTTAGCTTCATCACAGATTTTAGGCTATTTAATGGTTTTTTTATACGTAATGTACACAGCTAGATATTTAGGGGCTGGAGATTTTGGAATACTATCTCTTGCTCTTGCTTTTACTGGGATTTTTTTGGTTGTGTTTGATCTAGGATTAAAAATGCTTACAGTAAGAGAAGTAGCAAGAGAAAAATCTCAAGTAAATATCTTGGTAACATAGCAATAATCAAGACTATTTTAGTAATATTTACATTTTGTTTAATAGCAATTATTACAAATATCCTAAATTATCCTTGGCAAACAATTCAAGTGATCTATTTAATTGGTCTATCTGTTTTACTTGGGTCCTTTAATGGGCTATTCTATTCTATATTTCAATCATATGAAAAAATGGAGTATCAATCTTTAGGGAATGTTTTAAATAGTATTTTGATGCTTATAGGTACTTTATTGGCAATTTTATTAGGGTTTACGGTGGTTGGATTTGCAGTGATTTATCTAGTCGTCAGTGCAATCCTCTTAATCTATAGTTTATTTGTCTGTATTTGGAAGTTTGTTTTAGGAAAAATAGAAGTTGATTGGG
>VGTM01000019.1:17500-23175 GCA_016874685.1 Methanobacteriota archaeon | reverse complement strand
AACCTTTCTTCACGAACTCGTTTAAAAACTGAACCTCTTCCTCTCCAAGTCGAATTTCTAAACTTTTCATATAATACAATATAGAAGTTCAAATATATAAATGTAACAAAATTAAATTGTCACAACACTAGTTTTTCATTGTTATGGGAAGTTGCATGAAGCTTTAGAATGCTATCATAAAATTTTAGATATTGATCCAAACAATATTGAAACCTGAATAAATGTTGGCGCCATTTTTTATCAAATGGGAAATCAAGAAGCAAAAAAATGTTATGATAAGGCCTTAAAAATAGACCCATACTATATTAAACAAATAAATATTGAAAATGCCCCTAAAATTCTCCAAAAAAATCAGAAAGTATCAGAATATTTTGAAAAATTCATTGATTTTGCATCTTCTGATTCCAAATCTGCCATGGAAAAAATAATGGAGATTCTCAATAAATAAGCGTCCATTAACATTTTTCGGTATTTTACAACTATCTTTAGCAGTATCAACTTTTTTATACTTTATATTCTACTAAATTATATTCTAGTAAATTTTCAATAAATAAAATATAATCAATAAATAAAAACTTTTAGGTTTATAAACAATTTATAGCGGTATTTGCAGCCATTCAAATACTCCTATCATTTTTAAAGCAATATAGATCATTAGAATTATATAAATATGCCTTAACTCTTTCTTAGAGAAATTATAAGCTGAAATTACCCCTATTTTAGCTGCAGGGGTGCTTGAAACAGCTAAAATAACAAATTGCACCAGATTTATATATCCAATTGAATATTGTGGCAATCCAATAGTGTTTAGCCCGTTTAGGATGTAAGATATAATTCCACCTAAGATGAGAAAATTAACACCGCACTTGAAGTCCCCACAGCCTTGTATACGTCAAATCCCAGTATAATAATTAACAGAGGTACCATTAGGACTCCCCCAGCTATACCAAGAAGTCCAGCAAGTGTTCCAACTAAAAAACCACAAAAAACGAAATAAACGATTTTATCTTTTTTTATATTTCCCCTTTCAGGATATCTTGCAAAAAGCATCCATAAAACAGCTACAAGGACCACTAAACCAAAAAGAATTCTGAGTAAATAACTTGGGGCATGAGTTGTAAAATTTCCCCCAATAAAGCTCCTAAAATACTAACTAAACCCATAATTATGGCAGGTTTTATTTATACTGCGTTTTTATGATGGTGGCCATTGTTCCACTTATGGCTGTAGGGAGAATAACAGCAAGACTTTTACCAAAAGCAATTCTTATAGCAATGGTAGGATCAATACCCATTAATTTAAGCAGCCAAAATTGGATGGGAACCATAATGAATCCTCCACCGACCCCTAAAAGTCCAGAAAAAAATCCCACAAATAACCCGGTGCGCAATAAAACTAGAATGTAAAAAATATACGTCTCCATAGCTGACATTCCTTCTTATACAGATTGGGGAAAGATTTCGGATATACTAATAGATTGATGAATATACTTTATAATAACTTTATTATGAAATTTATAAATGCAGAAAGTTAACTTATATTTATTAAAAGACAATGGCAAAGAGTCAATTATTTAAGAAAATGGCGGTTCTGTAAAATGGCCAACGAAAAAATATTGATTGTCGAAGATGAAGAGACCACGGCCATGAACATGAAGCAAGTATTGGAAAAATTAGGTTATAATGTGCTTGCCATCATATCTTCAGGAGAAGATGCTGTGGAGAAAGCAGCTGAAGTTCGTCCTGACCTGGTTTTAATGGATATTTTACTGGAAGGAGAAATGGATGGTATAGAAGCTGCCCAAAAAATCCTCAGTATAGACATTCCAGTTGTTTACATTACATTATACGCAGATAAAGAAACTCTGGAACTTGTATCATTAAAACCCCCCCATGGATATTTAGTAAAACCCATCGATGATAATAGATTGCAGAAAGTAGTGGAAATGGCCCTATACAAACATAAAAAGGAAAGGGAAAGAATAGAAGGGATTAAAAAAGACTTTTTATCTAAAAAAAGATCTAAATTAAGGGATTTTGAAGAGAGAGAGTTTAGAGAAGGTGCAAATATCCTTATTGTTGAGGATGAGGCTATAACCGCATTGAATATTAAGCATATGCTGGAAGATTTGGGATATGTGCCTGCCATGGCATCTTCTGGTGAAGAGGCTTTAAAAAAAGCCGTAGAATTAAAACCTGATCTGGTTTTGCTGGATATTACGCTTCGAGGAGAACTTGATGGAATCGAAACCTCAAAAAATATCTTAGAATTAGATATTCCTGTTATCTTCATTACTGCGCGTGCTGATAAAGAAACATTTGAACGAGCAAAAATAACAATCCCCTACGGCTATCTAATTAAACCTTTTGGGGAAAAAGAACTGCTCAGTAACATTAAAACAGCTCTTCATAAACATAAATCAGAAAAAACAAAAGAAAAAAAATTTGTAGACAGAGTATCATCTAAAGAGAGAGAACTTAAGATGGAAAAACTGGGTGTTGCTCTGATCTCCACCGGTACTCTCGCTTTCATAATATATGGATTGATAAATTTAGATATGACCTGGTTAGAGTATTTATTATTCATTCCAGCTATTTATGGGATAATAATAACGGCTTTAAGTTTCAAAAGACCGGCTCCACCTAAAAACCCAAATTTTAGGCCCTTCGTCAGCATAATCATACCTGCACACAATGAAGAGAATACCATTGAAAGCTGTGTTCAGTCTCTGGCCAATCTTGATTACTTCATTGAATCAGACAGAAATTATGAGATCATAGTGATCAATGATGGCTCCAGTGATAATACCAGGAATGTTCTCATAAAAATGAAAAAGGAATACGATTTTTTGAAGATAGTAAGCCGAATTTCTCCCCGAGCCGGCAAAGGAAAGGGATACGTGCTGAATGATGGATTAAAAATGAGTGATGGAGAGGTGATAGCCGTTTTCGATGCTGATGCCAAAGTAGAACCAGATTTTTTAAATAAAGCTGTTCCATATCTCAGCGATGAAGATGTTGCCGGTGTGCAAACCAGGGTAAAGATGTATAATGCCAACAAGAATTTGCTAACTTCAATGCAGAATATTGAATTTGCTATTTTTGGTAATGTCATCCTGAAAGCCAAAGATATTATGGGTGGATCAGCTTCGTTAGGTGGAAATGGTCAAATAACCCTAAAAAAGGCTATCAAAAAGTTGGAAGGATGGGATGGCTATGCAATCACCGAAGATCTGAATATGAGTGTTAAATTAATGATTGGAGGGTGGAAAATTAGATACTGCCCAGAAACAGCAGTATATCAGGAGGCAGTTAAAGAATGGAAACCTTTCTTCAGACAAAGAGTGCGCTGGGCCATGGGAAATCTGGAAACATTATTTGTCTACCTGGTTAAAATATTAATAGCCCGGAAGGTATCCATATATCGGCGCCTAGACGCCATTCAATATCTGGCTTCTCTTCTCTTTATTGCCTTCGTGATGCTTGGTTACACAGTAGCCATCTTATATGTGGGATTCTTAATTTATTTCCAGTTTTCAGCGCCAATCTTTATAAGTATTATATCTACAATAGCATTTTTCCCTGTGGTCTTTATTGGGATTTATAGGGAAACAGGAAACTTTGCAACTTCTATAGGGATGTCTATAGAATACTGGGCCTACTGTTTATACCTGATCCCTTTATTTTTCGTTGCTTTTCTAAAGTTAATTATTAGGAGGGAGCGAACCTGGGCCAAGACCCATCATACTGGAGAATGAACTAGATAAAAATAATATTAAAGTTTACCTAAACATAATTGAAACAAAAAAAATCTGAAGAATTAAATATTCTCAAAATTAAGAAGTTTTCCAGCCAAATAAATGGTGATAAAGTGGAGCTTACTGAAATTAAAGGTATTGGGAAGAGATTAGCCAAAAAAATCATTGAAAACTTTGGAAACGAAGAACAACTACTAAAAGCCATCCATAATTACCAAATTAATAGAATTGCCCAAATAGAAGGTGTAAGTCAAAGAATGGCAACTGATATAGTAAATCATGTATTGGGAAATCCCGCTGAAGAATTTTTAAAAACTGAAAGATCACATAAGATCTATGAAGACATTATTCAGAGGATTCTAGAATATTCCAATACTGAATATGGAAAAAATCGAATTTTACTTATCAATCCCACCAAAGATAAAGAAAAAATCCAGGAAACCCTAGTTTTTGTAATGAAAGCAAAAGAAATGGTATCAACTCTTCCCGTAAATGATGTAATTAATTTACTTAAAAAAATAGGGCCTGCAAAGAAAGATAGGCCTAAATATGATTCTAGTAAGGCTGTGCTAGTGGAGTCTGTAGGCGACTATAATAGCACAATGGACATGAATTTAAACGAATACTGCCCTATAATAACTTCAGAAGAACTCGAAACCATTGAGAACTATGAATTTATAGTGTATATCTACGGGGAAGGCAAGATAGAACTAAGTGACTCATTTAACATTGTTATGGTGAAAAACGATGCCCAGGAATTTGAAATCGTCCCAGAGGTGGTTCTTTCATATTTCTATGATAACCATGACCTTTTAAACAATATTCTAACTCTAAAGGAGATTTTAGGGCGTGATTCTGTACTTCCAGAGGTTATGGACATCCTGGATTCTTTGAAATTATATTCTGTGGATGAGGCTGTATTTGATGATGTGGTGGAGGCTGCAAAACATAAAGCCGATGAAAAACTACGGCAAAATATAAAAAAGGTCGATCTGAAGGGTGAAGAAGTTTTAAAGATACTAAACGAGGATATGCCTGACAAAATCCAGAAAATATTCGATGATGCCATAAACGATGCGAAAGAAAAGATTAAAGAGAAAACAGGCTATTCATTCGATCCTTTCATACAGAAGTATCCTATTGAAATAGATCAACAGGAATTAGGGAGAATAAAAAAATTAAAAGCAGCCGAAATGCATATAAACGCCTTTGAAAAAAAGGTTGAAGCTGCATCCAGACTTTCAGAGCTTAAATCTGCAGTTGAATACGAAATTGGTGAGATATTGGATTTCGATTATGAATTTGCCCTAGGATGCTTTGCCCATTACTATGATTTAAATCAACCTGAAATTAAAGATGGACCTGAGGATGGATTCTATTTTAAAGATGCAATTCACCTTAATCTGGCATTAAAACCAAATGAAGAGGTTCAAAAAATTGAATATATCCTTAGAAAACCTGAAAATGTAGTTCTACTAACCGGTGCAAATAGTGGTGGTAAAACCACCCTTATTGAAACCATGGCTCAAATTTCCATAATGACCCAAATGGGGCTTCCTGTCTGTGCCCAGGAAGCTGAAGTTAAGATCGTAGAAGAGATTTATCTGTTCTCCCAGAAAAGAACCTTAGATGCAGGTGCATTTGAATCATTTTTAAGGACTTTTATACCCATAGTAACAGAAAAACCGAACAAATTAGTTCTCTTAGATGAACTTGAAGCTATAACCGAACTGGAAGCCGCTTCAAAGATTATATCCAGTTTTATAGATTTCATGAAAGACTCTGATTCCTATGCAGTGATTGTAACCCACATGGCACCGGATATATTGAAATATGTAGATGTTCGTGTTGACGGGATCGAAGCAGAGGGTTTGGATGAGAATTACAATTTAATAGTGAATAGAACTCCTAAAATGAA
>VGTM01000019.1:0-7500 GCA_016874685.1 Methanobacteriota archaeon | reverse complement strand
ACATCTGAGATGGATGCCATAGAAGACGCAGTAAAATCAGCACAATACGCAGAAAAAATAGGAATAGATAGAATATCTTTCTGCCCAGCCACAATCCATAAAGGCACCCTCATGGAACTTTTATGGCGCAGAGGATCATATCAACCCCCATGGATATGGAGTATCCTTGAAATTATAAAAAGAGTTCGCAGTTCTGTGAAAATTCCTGTGATAATGGATACATCAGGATTTGGAACACGGCGGGGTCCATTTAACTGTAAAAAATGTAATTCCAAGTTAAAGAAAATGATTATTGAATCAAACCTAAATCAGACCATCCCTGATGAATTTGAGTGTGAATGTAAGAATAGGTGGACTGTGGATGTGGAATTTTCGAATGTAACAAGATCAACAATATCCCCAATATAAAATAACCTTTAATTATTTTGTCTTTGAGGCTTTTTGGAATAGTATGAAAGTATTAGATAGTTAATATAGCGAACTGTGATCTAATTATGATAATTCACCATACTTTAATTCTTTAAAGGTGATGCTAAATTCTGTGCCATTAGTTCTATCCAGCTCTATCTCACCATCTATTTGGCCTGTTAAGCTATTTACCAGTTGCAGTCCCAAAGAAATTGTTTTACGAAAATCTAAATCCTTAGGAAAACCTACAACGTCGTCGCTAACCTTTAAAACAAATTTTCCATCTTCAGAACGAAATTCTAGGTTTATTTCTCCACTTTTTCCCTTAGGAAAGGCATGCTTCATACTGTTAGTTACCAGTTCATTTACAATTAGACCTAGAGGAACAGCAGTGTTAATATCGAGCATCCCCTCCTCGACGTTTAAATTAAGTTTTATAAGGCTGGGGTCAGGGACCATAGTATGGTAAAGTTCTGTGGTCAAAGATTTAATATAGTTTCCAAAGTCGATTTTTTTAAGATTATCAGAACGCTACAACTTTTCATGGATTATGTCCATGGATTTTGCCCGGTTTTGGCTTTCACGGAAAACATCGAGCGCAGCCTTATCCTTTATATAACTTGATTGAATGTTAAGCAAGCTGGATATGATCATTAGATTATTTTTAACCCAGTGGTGAATTTCTTTTAAGAGCACCTCTTTTTCTTCCATGACCTTTTTAAGATCTTTTTCTGCACTTTTCAGATCAGTAATGTCATTTATGGAGGATGCATATTCATCTGACCCTGGTATTTTGTCTACAGTAATCTGTGCATTTCTAATGCTTCCGTCTTTCGTGATGAATTTGGATTCGTATCTTGATGGGACTGATTCTGGGTCTATTTGCCTTTTTTGATGATATTGCAGCAACATTTTGAGTTCCCTAGGAGGAACAAATTCCATCCACTTCATTTTTCCTTCCACTTCTTCATCTAAATATCCAGACATATTTCCCATTTCAGAATTTTGCATGGTAATAATGCCTTTTGGATCAAATATGATGGTTGCAGCACCCGTATTTTCAAAAATAGCCCTGTATTTATTTTCGGATTCTTTAAGTTTCAACTCAGCCTGCTTACGGTCAGTTACATCCGTCATCACACCAACTATTCCTTCTACATTGCCGGATGCATCATACAAAGGTGCTGCAGAAAGAGAAATGTACAATCTAGATCCGTCTTTTCTCATAGGGTTAATCTCGATTGGAGGAAAAGTTTTTCTTTCTCGAAGTAGCTCCAACTGTTCTATAAACACATCCTTATACTCAGGAGGAACAGTTGGATTAAATCTACCAATTGCTTCGTCTGCAGTCCATCCGAAAATTATCTCTGCTGCTGGACTCCAACGACGCACACGACCATCTAAGTCAAAAACTGCGATTGCTGCGGGTGATGATTCAATGACACGCTCCAGTTCCTCTGTAGTTCGTTGTAAAGCATCTTCAGCTTCCCTCCGTTGTAGGGCTACTGAAGCCAATCTAATCAAAATTTCAAGAGCATTTATGTTTTCTAATTTGCTGCCCTTTTTCAGGAAGATGTTAAGTGTGCCATAAAATTTACCCTTCCATTTAAAACCAGCACCGTAAATATCACCAATATTCAGTGTTACTTCAACTATTCTGGCTAATTTTTGCGGTAATACACCACATAAAAACCTGATATAATCCTCCATCAACTTTAATAAGTCTGCCACTTAAAATTATATTCCTTGATTCTTCATCATAGGCTTCATTAAAAGAGCTAAGGGGAACCGTAACATTAAAAAGACTTACACCTAAAAACTTTCGAGAAAACTCATTTAATTTTTTATGTTGCCATGACAGAACACACATGGAACCTACCAGATGGAACATCGTATAATGTTACAGCGATAATAGAGTTTTTCACAAACTTATTCAATTTTTTAGCTATAAATTCATAAATATCCGCATCAGACGGCAATTCAACCAATTCTAAAACCAGTTGGGATAAAAAACGTTCATTTGTGATTAATTCTTTTGTATCTTTTTCACTAGTTTTTAAAGTAGCTTTTAATTTAGCATTAGATTCCTTTAATCTCTTTAATTCGTCAATAACTTCTTTTTTGGATTTATTCCCATCCGACATCAGAAAACCTTCGATAAATTATAATCAATTACACATGTATTTTGTCTACTCTCTATAATTAAAGATTTCCACCACTCTAAACCGTATTCTGAGCAAATCCTACGTTTATTACCAAGAGTATTATCTTCCAGCGTGTAGACATTAAAATGAGTGTAGTACATCACCCCCAGATCGGTAAAAATTCCATAATGTAATAATAACTATTTTTCAATATAACATCTTTAACCTCTAAGTTTTGAATTCCATTTTAAAAAAAAACATCACAGCATATAATATTTTAATAAGTTTTAACAGATTTTCTCTTAATTAATTAGTTGGAGGTGGTCAATTGGATGCTATTACTTTGGGTATTATTTGTGGTTTAGTCTTTGGAATTGTTGCTGTCTTGATAATGATTCCCATGAGTTTTGAAAGCAGACGAAAAAAATGGGAGGCTTTAAGCGCGGCTTTTGTGGAACGTTTTATGATAGGTTTTCTCATTCCAAATGTTAGTTTAGGCATGAATCCATTATTCACTGGACTGATTTTAGGTATATTTTTAAGCCTGCCTTCTGCAATTATAACTCGCGCATATGCTCCCATAATAGGATTTGGAATTGTTGGTGGGCTAATAATTGGATATATTTCAGGTGTGGTGTTATAGTGAAATCAGATAAATCTTTTGTGGAAGTTTGTATATACGAGGTGAAAACAGATAAAACCGCGGAATTTGAAGAATTAGTTGAAAGAGTAACAGAACACCACAGAAATTTTCCAGGTGTTATTGATGTAAGATACATTAAAAGAACCCATAGACCTGGAAGTTTCTCTGATGCTAAAGCTGGAAAACCATCTATCCATCTTAGGAAAAAACCTAAATTTTACACTTATATTCTCTACTGGGAACTGGATAACGAGATAACACATGGGAAGGCAACTGGATCAGGTCTTGAAAATTTCTTCAAAGAATTTAACAGATGCCTCCCTAAAGCCCCAAAAATAATTCTAGGAGAACGGATCCACTAACTAATTAAATAAATAAGTTTCGGGATGAAATGAAAGATATAACCTTAAATCAGGTTAATAATTTTGTTCTACGAAAACAACATTTAACCCTTGATTCAAAAGTAGATGACATTGGCCAAATAATCAAAGATATATGTGGCTTACATGCAACTGGCCCTAAAAATCCATATTTATCCTTATTTGCAAGAACAAGAAATTTTAAAAGAAAATATCTGGATGAAGAGCTCTATTTGAAAAGAAATTTAGCTAAAATTCGGTGTGTAAGGGGAACCATGTATATTCACCCTAAGGAAATGATACCTATTGTATATGTTGCAACTAAGAGAATGGTAGAACCTGCATCAAGTCGTTACGCACAATATTTAGGCATAAATAAGAAAGAATATGAAAAATTGAGCATTAAAATACTGAACATCCTTAAAGGTAAGGTAATGACAACGAGAGAAGTAAAGAAAGCTCTAATGACACATCAAAACATCTCTCCAGTCCTAAATTTGATGTGTGACCAGGGATTACTGGTTAGAGGTCCCCCAAGAGGTGGATGGAAAAGTAACATCCACACATACCATATTTTTCATGAATATTTCCCCGATATAGAGCTTGACAGTGTAAATGAAACAACAGCCAGAAAAATATTAATAAAACAGTATATTGCTTCTTTTGGACCAGTTAGTGAAGATGATGTTTCATGGTGGACTGGATTTAAGAAAGGTGAAACTAGAAAAATTCTGGATAAATTAAAAGATCAGACAATGCAGCTGAAAATATCCAAGCTTAATGGCAAATACATCATATCGTCTTCAGATAGAAGTTCCATAGAATCACAATCAATCCAACACAAAATGGAAATAAACTTATTACCCGGCCTAGATCCTTATCTTATGGGCTATAAAGAAAGAACAAGATATCTTGATCACAAATATTATGATTATATCTTTGATCCGTCAGGAAACGCCACATCAACAATTCTCCTTAACGGAATGATTATTGGTGTATGGGATTTCATGGAAAAACCTGAACCAAAGATAAAGATTCACCTATTTAAAGAAATAGACAACCCCATTATGAATAAAATATGTGCAGAAGCACTCAAAATAGGTAAATTCATGGCAAATAAAGACATAAAGATAAAAGAATGTGATAAAATGGTTCCATTGAAACAGAGAACCGCGGGTGGTGTAATGACACCATTAAAAGATTGTGAATAATGTAGTGTATACAGTGCATAGAATAATATTGTAAAAATTAGGGATAGACGGTATCTATATATAAAAATAAAGCTCTTAAAAATAAAATTTCAGGTTTTGTCTTTATGATTGGAATAAGGTAACAATAATGTGAGTTTTCGCCTTTTTTCAAAATAAACTTATTTAAAAATTTATATTTATCAAATTTTTACTAACTCTGAAATTATATTAAAAAAGCAGTAATGTAAATATAAAAATAGGAGTTGCCTTCCGGCTACTCATTTATTTATGTATGTAAAAAATAAAACGAAATAAACTAAAACTATTCCAATATTGACGAATAGATGTTGCCAGAATAAATGCCTAAGGAACAGTTAATCTATGCTAAATACGATGATAAATAAAACCACTAGATAGAATCTTAATTGTTGTTTCAACCATTTTTAATCATCCCGTTTTTATATTTTGTTGTTATTAACAATATTAAACCTTTCTAAATATTTTGTAAGAAGACAATAGAAATTTTTCCTATAATCATATAATTAAAATTTGCTAATTTCTAAAAATATCGTAAAAAGTTTCTAATGATAATTGAGGTTCACATAACTTTCATCTATAAGTATTAAATTATATTAGTTTAAATTAACTAGAGGCTGTCCAATAATTATTGTTTTTTGTTTGTTGGCTTGGTGTTATAATATTTTTTGTTTTTATTTATATTTTTGTGTGTGGGGGTTTTTTTGGATTTGGGGGTGGTTATATAACCGAAAAGTTTATATTATAGGTTTTTCTACTATTATTTAGTTATTCATGTGATGGAGTTGGTTTTATGGCTTTAAGAGAAGATAAAATGGGGCAGACTTGGTTGTTACCACCCGCGGTTAGTGATTTTATACCTGAGAACCATATTTGTCACCTGGTTATAGCCCTGGTGGATGAACTAGAATGTTAACGGTGCGGAGAAAAAATACCAGGCTACGCCAGGTAAACCGGCGTATTCACGCCGCATGTTATTAAGATTAGTGATCATGGCATCTGTCGATGGTGTTTGGTCTTCAAGGAAGATAGCGAAGCTGGCATGTGAAAATGTAGTCTACATGTATCTTACAGGCATGGAAACTCCTGATTTCCGGACAATATGCAATTTCAAAATAGAATGCCAAGATTTGATTGAACAGGCCTTTAAAAAGACCGTTACATTTTCAAAATCAATAGGAATGGTGAAATTGGGCCATATAGCTATAGATGGCACTAAAATAAAAGCCAACGCATCCAACAACCACACACTAACAGAGAAGGAAATAGATAACATTAAAAAGATAATTCAAATAGGAATTGATGTCGACGCTGAGGAAGACGAGTTATATGGCGAGGAAAGAGGCGACCAACTGCCACCTGAACTCAACACCCGAAAAAAGATCCGTGAGAAACTAAAAGAAATTGAACGCAAAGAGGATATAAAACTGAAAAAACCCGCCCTAAACCTTATAGAACAACACGCCATCGGTGATGGAAAACAAAAGGAAAAAATCATCCATAAAATCGACCAGGCAGAATACGAACTCCAAAAAAGCGGGCAAGAAGCTGTTAGTCTATCTGACCCTGAAGCACGTTTTATGGATAATAAAAAGAATCTTAAAGAGTTATCATATAATCTCCAGATAGCTGTGGACCATGATTCAGGCATAATCCTTGCAAGCAGTGTCACGCAGGATCCCACAGATCATTATCAATTAAAACCTCAAATAGAGCTGGTTGAGGAAAACTTGGGCAAATTGCCCAAGGGAACTAAAATAAGTGCTGATAACGGCTTTTTCACTGGAGAAAACCTAGAATACCTGGAGAAAAGGGAGTTAGATGGTTATATACCCAACAAAAAACAGGCAGGGGAAATGAAAACTGGTAAAAAGAAGAACAATGAATATTCAAAGGATAAATTCACCTACAATACAGAGGAAGACAATTTCACATGCCCGCACGATGAAATACTCACCAGGAAAAGCAAATACAAATACAACGGGAAACAAGTGTATGCCTATTATGGTGCCAACTGTGCAGGATGTCACTCTCAACTGGAATGCACGGGTAAAGGCCGTAAAAAGGTAATCACCAGCAATGCATACGAAGGAGAACGGCAAAGAATGGCAGCCAAAATGCAAACACCAGAAGGGAAAAAAGAATATAAAAAGCGAAAAGAAACGGTTGAATGGCCATTCGGAAATATAAAATACAATCTGAATTTCACGGAGTTCCTAACCCGTGGAGTATTAAACACAGGGACTGAAAAGACCCTGGTGAGCACGTCACACAACTTAAAACGGATATGGAATGAAATAGCTGAAAAAATAACCAAGATATTCCAAAATCACAGCACCAAACACCCAATACCCAACACTTAAAAACCCCCCCCATTAAAAATAACGTTAAATCCAAAAAAAATTCAAACATTATTTACGAGACAGCCTCTTCATGTGATAAAAATAAACTCAAACTACAACTTAAATAAATTCCAATAATTAAAATTAAAAAAATAATAATTAAGAATATGATATTTAACTATTTTTTTGTCTGATATCTCTTCCTATCCACCAACTCCCTTCTCTTACCAGCATTCCATCCGCCAGACGCTGATTTAGCCCTTCCAACCTGCTGCACATACCCTGTAATCCGGTCATACCATTCAACATCCTCTGTTTCACCGCAGGTTACGCATTGATCGTTGAGTCCTTTCATCAGGGTTTTGCATCTTATGCAGA
>VGTM01000018.1 GCA_016874685.1 Methanobacteriota archaeon | reverse complement strand
GAAAATCACTATAATGATGACTAAAATATGAAAAGACATAGTACTACTAGTACTGTTCAAATGTTCATTTATGCAGTTTCTCCTGATTCCAGATTATTTCCAACCAGCATTATATCTACATATTCAAAGATCATGCCAAAAACATAAATTTAAATGTCTTAACTTAAATAGTAGGTATGAAAATTAAATATATCCACCTAACACTTAGAATATAGTCTAAAATGCAACAAAATATAATTATTCGATTAATCCAACACCAAACCCGGCAGTAAAAATTAAATAAAATGAGAGTGTAAAAATGGAACCCAAAAAAAGTGGAAAGCTTTTCATAATTTTAATGATAGCACTAATTGCCTTTGGGTCTGGTTCATTCGCAAATCTCCTAAATCCTGATAAAAATATTGTAAATCAGATTATACCGTCAAGTCTCTCCCTAGATAATCAGCAGCAAATACTAACTATTGATGATAAACTCTTCGAACCCGTCCGGATAAAAAAACATATAATTAAGAACATAACCAATAACACCACTACTAACAACACAACTACAAACCCACCAAGGTATCAAGAATAAAAATAAATAAAAAAAATTGGAAATCATATTTTTTGAATTAAAAATCAAGTTAAAAACCTTATTTACCATAAATATTCATTTTTAGTTAACTTACACTTCAAATAATTTGAACATATCCTCTTTCACATCCTTTTCCTTAAAAATAATAAGATAAAATGTAATATGATAAACAATTAACTGAAATATAAATAAAAAAATGGAAACTACATGATAATTCTTAAAAAAAACAAGAAAATCCTTGAATTATTCCCAATAGAAATTCCTAAAGGTGCCTTAAACTTTAGGAGAAAACCTCTATTTTATGGATATCTTAGACTCAAAAGGATTGGAACCCAGATTAAACCTTATAGATTTATAGTGAGAAAAGATAAGGAGATTCTGATTCCCCCCAGCGAAGCTGTTAAGATTTTAAGGAAACAAAAAATCTATCTAGTTGGCAGAGACAAAGAAACAGAAGAAATGCTGAAATCACTAAATGTAGAATATAAACGAACCAAAATATGTAAACACTGCATTTTAGAAGGCTATATAAAAATCATAACCCTTGATTCCTCCTATCTGTTCCAAAATGACCATATATGCAGGAGATGTGCCGAAGAAGAGATAAAGAGGGAATTAAAATTTTTATCATTTGACATGAGCACCTTCCAAATATTCAAAAAAATGCTAGATTCGACTGGAGACTTAAATGAAGTTTTAAAAGTACTTGATCCTAATTTTGACCCCATAAAAAATACTAATCTGACATTATATGATAGAATAAGTTCAGAAGATATTTCAGAACATCATAAAATTAGAGTAGATGATTTAAAAATCCCTAACAATCTCAAAAAAGTAATAAAAAATACTGGGAAACATCTGTTGCCTGTACAATCATTAACTTTAGAAAATGGACTTCTTGAAGGAGAGGATATTCTAGTTGTATCTGCAACCGCTAGTGGAAAAACATTGATTGGAGAACTTGCAGGAGTTCCACGTGCATTGAATGGAAGGAAATTTGTATTTTTAACTCCGCTTGTTGCTCTTGCAAATCAAAAATACAGGGATTTTAAGAAAAAATATAAAAAATTAGGACTGAAAGTTTCAATACGTGTAGGTATGAGCAGAATTAAAGCAAATGAAGAAATTTCTATTGTTGATGACTATGTAAAAGATGCTGACATAATAGTGGGAACTTATGAGGGGCTTGATTTTCTGCTACGTTCTGGAAAATCTGGTGAACTAGGAGATGTGGGCACAGTGGTGATCGATGAAATACAAATGCTGGATGATGATGAGAGAGGACCGAGACTTAATGGACTTATAAGAAGGTTAAAAACTCTTTTTCCCAGTCTTCAGTTAATAGGACTTTCTGCAACTGTGAAAAATTCAAGAGAAATCGCAGATGAATTTGGAATGAAATTGGTTGAATATGATAAGCGTCCTGTTCCTCTTGAGCGGCATTTAATATTTGCAAGATCGGAATACGAAAAAATGGATATCATAAGTAAGCTATCAAGGGCAGAATATAAAAATGTCTCTAAAAAAGGATTTCACGGTCAGAGCATCATATTTACAAATTCAAGAAGAAAAACTCATCTCATTGCCAATTATCTATCAAAAAAACATATAAATACAGCTGCATATCATGCAGGACTTTCGTATGCAAAAAAAAGTCGGATCGAAAAGGATTTCTTAGATCAGAAGATATCAACTGTTGTTACAACAGCAGCCCTTGCAGCTGGTGTGGACTTTCCCGCGTCTCAGGTGATATTCGAGACTCTGACAATGGGAAACAAATGGATAACTCCAAATGAATTCTCCCAGATGCTCGGAAGGGCTGGAAGACCTTCCTACCATGATATAGGAAAAATATTTTTAATACCTGAAGTGGGAAGAAAATATGATGATGACTCAGAAGAAAAAATGGCTGTTAATTTGCTAGAAAGTGATTTAGATCCTATAAATGTTCAATATTCAAATGAAGACATATTCGAGCAGTGTTTAGCCGACATATGCTCCGGATGTGCTCATAGTTTTAGTGATATTAAAAGATCATATAAAAAAATTGAATCATCGGAAAATCTTGAATGTTCATATGCAAAAATGCTTAAAACAGGTGTTACAGAAGAAAAAGATGCATATATAATAAGTACAAGTTATGGAAGAGCAGTTTCAGTGTCTTTTCTAAACAAAGACCATGCAAAATACATCAAAGAAAATGTTATAAAAGAAAATAAAAAAGCAGATACAAAAGTCAAATCTCACATATCTCCATTAAATACGACTATAAAACTTGAACCATTTGATAATGCCTATCTTTCCAATGGACTGCACAAAAAGTTGGTCAAAATTCTTAAAATCAAGTTATCATCAAGATTATTTGCAGATTCAACCCTTGACATAATATCATCTGGAGAAACCCTGTCAAAGCTTGATCCCAATCTTCAAGAATCATTGATAAATATGCAGATCGAATTTTTATCCTGCAAGTGCAGTAATAGACCGTTTTGCGGTTGTTTCCAGGCTGAACTTTCCAAGAAAATCGTAAAATACAGAATAATGAAGAAGGATCCTATTGATATAAGCAAAAAACTTTTAAAGGATTATCAGATACATGCTTATGCAGGGGATATATTTTCATGGCTAGATTCTGTAATCCGGATGCTTGAAGCCATAAGACGTATATCAAAGGCTTTAAGAAATCGTAAGATTGAAATGGAATGTTCAAGTCTTATAAAGGCATTAGAAAATTAATAAACTTACCATAACTCTATTTTAAACTAAAATTGTTTTTAAACTCTAATTTTTGATTTTGAATCTTTGATTTTATCTTTTTTCAACCTTATATAATGTATCCATTCCAGGTATAACAAAAAAAGGTTCAACATCATATTTTTCCGAAATATCTGATGTATTTACCAGTATGAATACGTTTTTATCTTTGATATTGCGGTCTATTTCACCTAACCACCCATCACTTGTAGTACATACAATTTCAACTTTTGGATTCATCTTTTCAACAATCTGGAAGTATCTGAAGGTAGTATAGGGTACCCAATGGGTAACAATAACTGAATTCTCAGGGATATTATTTAGGACATTAATATAATACTGGGCAAAATCAGTATTTTTGGACTGATCTAATTCCTGGTTATAGGTCGCATAAGCTGATACTGGGATTATTAACAACAAAGAGATATAAATAATGAGTACAGGTTTTGTAAATATAAAATAATCACTCTTTTTATATCTATCTAATTTATTTTTAAGAAAAATAACAATTGCAATTGCTCCTATCCCTATAAATATTGAAAATATTAAATAGGAGGGAATGAACATTGATTCAACATCATATACATAATAATTGAGGTAAAATCCCACATTAGATAAAAAAATCAAAATTAAAAGAGTAAAAATTCGTATATTCCTCTTAAATAATTCCCACATACCAATAGATCCCAAAATTGATGATAAAATAAAGAAATTTGTTTCTAAAAAGTCTGTATACATGGATATTCGACTGGGAAGTTCTGAAAATGAAAATATAAAATGTTGTGAATAGTACTGACCACTTATAAACCAAACCCACATATTCAGATTATCTGAAATATAACTATATTCTGGATTCATTGAAGCTCGAATTAATATATACAAAAATTGAGATAAACCCAGAGAAAAAAGTAAAAACATAAAGAACAAACTTCTCTTTTTTAACAGTACTTTATAATCATTTATAACAATGAAAATCAGAAAAGCAGGAAGAAATAAAATATTCGACATATGTGCACCTAAACTCAAACCATAAACTAGGAAAAAAATATACAACAACTTAAATTCCTTGTTTTCACTCCATTGCACCAATATCAAAACCATAAGACCAACGAAAAATGAATTAAATGTATAAACATCAGCAAATTCTGATTGAAACCAAAAAGTTTTAGCAAAAGCCAATGAAAGAGCTGCTATCACAGAAATAATTCTGTAAACATTGATAAATGAATTATTTCCAGCGTTTTTAATTGTAATTTTCAAAACCAGGGCATATATAAGAGACACTGTGGCTGCACCAAAAAATGCTGACATCAGGTTTAGCCTGTAAGCAATACTACCTACAGGTATTAATGTAAAAAGGTGACCTATCCATGTGTATATTGGATAACCAGTTGGATGAGGTATTCCCAATACATAAGAAGCTATGCAGAATTCTGCTGGATCCCCAGGTAGTATAGATGGTGCTAAAAACTTTATATAAATCTCAAAGACAAAAATAAATAATATTAAGCCTATTATAAAATCTATTTTATTAATTAAAAAGTGTTTAATATCTTTCAAATTTAAAAAAGACATCTTAAATCATCTTCTTCCTTAAAAACCGGCAATATCTTTTAATTTTTAGCAATGCCCTTAATATTTAAACTTAATATTTAAATTTCATAACCTTATTAGTTTTCTTACTGTTTTTTTAATTTTTTTCTATTGTAGCATTAATCAACTAAGATGGATATATCCTGCACTATATCGTCAATTGCAGTTTCCAATAAAGAACTACCCCACTTTATATCTATAAAAACCCCCCTAGCTAAAACAATTTTTGCAGCCTTATCTATTCCTTCATCCATACTTCTTGCTTTATCCAAACCAACCATACCCACTTCTGGATATGTTTTGAAGTTGCAATGCTCTTTAATTTTCGATTTATCGAGGATATTTAGAGCTGCAGCGATTGAAAGCTCACCACTTCCAGCATGGGGCCCCTCTATTTCCACAATTTTATTGTTGAACTTAATTTTAAGCTCCAGTTCTCTCTCCAGATCCTGAATATACTTTATTATCGGTTTATTGCCACCATGTCCATTCACTAAAACCGCTTTATCGATATTTAAGCATTTTTTTGCAACCATTAGAGTTGGTTTAAGATGTTTTTCCACTAAATCCTTTGTATCAATGTGTTTACCATGATTTATGTAATCATACTCTGTTGCAGCATATAAAATTCCCAGAAATTTAGCACCGGTCCTTAAAGATGCGTGAAGTGCTAAGTATGCAGCTATTTTTGCATCAGTATCAATTGGCAATGCTGCACCATGATTTTCAAGGTGGGATCCTATTGCCAGTACTCCAATCCTGTGAACATTTGGAGATACTAACTTTCCTGATGAATATCTAAGCTTTACCATGTTCCCACCCTAAAATGATAAATTCCAAAGTTGATCTCCAATATAATGAATTGTTTTGATTGCTTTGCCTTCATTTCTTTCAATCATTTCCTCTCCAGAAATTAGGCTCCTGCCAATTGCCAGAGGTTTTCTGTGAAGCTCATCCATCACAAAAACCAGATCATCTTTTTTTATACCAATATCTGCATCAACAATACCTGGACACATAATATCAGCTCCATTAGCAATGAACTTCACAGCTCCTTTGTCTACAATCACATATTTTTTGTTGATCTCAATCTCCAGTGCACCTTTTAAAGTTGGAAAAGGAGTATTATCAAGCATCATGATGTTTGGCTTTCCATTGATCAGTATAATATCATGCCAATCAATTTCAAGAATTTCAACCTTACTTTTTGGGGGGATTAGTTTGTGATAGGCACCAAGTTTTTCAATTAATTGTTTTAATTTCTTTTTTTTCAGATAGTATCTTTTTCTAAGCTTCAATTCTCCACACCTTAATATTATAATTAATAGCGGTACATTTAAATATAAACCACACCAACATTGAAGTTATAGGATAGGTGATATTTTTGAATGTACAAAGAAAAGTGAATGTACAAAGACCACTTGATGCATTGGGTAATTCATTAAACTCCCAAGTATTAATAAAGCTAAAAGGCGGAAGAGAGTTTAGAGGAGTTTTAAAGAGTTTTGACATGCATATGAACTTGGTTTTGAATGATGCTGAAGAACTTGATAATGGGGAGATCTCCCGAAGATTGGGAGTCGTTCTTATAAGAGGAGATAACATAGTTTACATATCTCCATAATATTCAAATTTAATTTTATAAGGAGGATAAAATGAAAGGTACACCTTCATTTGGTAAAAGGAACAAAAAAACTCATATACGGTGTAGAAGATGTGGTAAAAATTCTTATCATGCCCGTAAAAGATACTGTGCAGCTTGTGGATTCGGAAGATCCAGAAGGATCAGAAGATACAGCTGGCAGAATAAGAAAATCAGTGGATATAGGTTGAAATAGATGGATGTAAAAAATCCAATCGATGTTCGGATCATTGTAGAAGGTGCTTCTGATGTGGAAGGTATCTCCAAGGCTATGCAAGATGTTGCACTGGGGGCTGAATATCACATAACCATATCATCCATAATACCAACTACAAGCCCAAAAGTGGCAAAAAGCGCTGTAAAAGGTGCTGATATTCTTTTAATTGCAACAGATGTTGATGCCCCAGGGAGAGAACTTGCAGAAAAGTTTCAAAATAGCTTGAAAGATGAAGTAGGCCATATAGAGCGAATGAAGTTTCCATTTGGACATGATGTAGAATATATAGACCCATCACTTATTCGAGATGAAATCAAAAATGCCATAATAAGATCAGGATTATCATCCATAACTAATATAAAAAAGTTCAAAGCTCTAGAAAAGAAGATAGAAAAATTAAACGGGAAAATAATTGATCTCTCTGGAGAAAACCAGGAGCTATCATCTGAAAATGAAAAATTTGAGTCACGGTGCCAGGAATTATTAAATGCCAGCGAAAAATTAAAAGAAGAGCTAGCAGACCTAAAGGATAAATCAGAGAATCTAAAAGAAAAATATATTCAGATAAAGAATAGTTATGAAGATGTTCTAGAAAAAAATTTATACGAAGTATTTTCAATAAAGGATTTGTGGGAAGAAAGTTTTGATGAAGAATTAGAAGATGAAAAACAAATTTATTTTATAACTAACGAATTTAAACCTAAATATATTGTTTTAGGCCAAAACTACATTAGTGCACCCTCAAAAAAGGATGCCTTAGATTGGTTAAAAATAATCAAGACTGTTTTAATTTTGAATGATTCTAAAAAGAGAACTGAAGATTCCAAAGAAGAATTTAGCCAAGAAAAAATTGATTTCGAGCATACTTGGGAATAAAAAGTAGTCTATCTTTAATTAGATATCTGGAGAATTTCTGGGAGAATCCGAATTGCGAGATAAGTGCGGTATTTTTGGTGCATATTCCCATAATAAGTCAAAAAAAATCGCAAACTACATATATTATGGGTTATACGCCTTGCAACATAGAGGACAGGAATCTGCAGGCATATCCACATACAATGGAGAGTATATATGCACTGATCGTGGTATGGGCCTTGTATGCGAAGTATTCAACAACGGCGAAATCGAAGAGCTTGATGGTTATGTGGGTATTGGGCACGTAAGATATTCAACCACAGGTAGATCAAAAATAGACAACTCTCAACCTTTTTTTAGTGTATTTGATGGTGGAAATATTGCTATTGCCCATAACGGAGATATCATTAATTCCATGGAATTGAGGAAGGATCTAGAAGAGAGGGGATGCAAATTCAGATCCACAACAGATTCTGAAGTTATTTGTCACCTCCTTACAATTGAATATTCGAAGACAGATGACATAGTTCGCTCTATTCGGACAGTTTCCCAAAAACTTATAGGCTCCTATTCCCTGGTAATTTTGTTAAATGATGATTTGATTGTTGTAAGAGATCCTAGTGGAATAAAACCATTGTCTATGGGCAAAATGGACGGAATGACATTAGTTGCATCTGAAACTGTTGCTTTTGATGTTGTTGGCGCTAATTATGTTCGTGACATAAAACCTGGAGAAGTAATAATTATAAACGACAAAATAACCAGTTTTATGTTGAAAGATGAAAATGTTAGAAGAGCACATTGTATGTTCGAATATGTTTATTTTGCCCGCCCAGACAGCATGCTGGATGGAAAAAATGTTTATGATGTACGGTTAAAAATTGGCAGAACCCTACATAAAGAGTATCCAGTGGATGCTGATGTTGTAATGCCCGTACCTGACTCAGCAATAACTGCAGCCATAGGATTTTCAAGAGAATCAGGATTACCCTATGGTGAAGGACTTATAAAAAATCGTTACATAGGTAGAACTTTCATTATGCCCACTCAAGAAGAACGTGAGACCTCTGTAAAGCTTAAAATGAACCCCATAAAATCAGAACTTAAAGGTAAGCGGATAGTTCTAGTGGACGACAGCATAGTTAGAGGCACTACTTCTAAAGCCCTTATTGATGTCCTGAGGGATGCGGGAGTTAAAGAGGTACATTTAAGGATTGGATGTCCCCCTATAATCTCCCCCTGTTATTATGGGATAGCAATGGCAACGAAAAAAGAGTTAATAGCCTCTAATAAGGAAGTAAAAAAGATTAAAGAGATTTTAGGTGTTGATTCTTTGGGTTATTTAAGCAAAGACTCTCTAGTTAAATGTATTGATATAAAAAGAGATGAACTTTGCATGGGATGTCTTACCGAAGAATATCCAACTCCCTTACCTAAAAATATCCAGGAATATGAGGCAAATCGTTGTTAAATGTGATTATATATACTAAAAACTTGATAAAAATATTTTTACTCTTAATTTTCCATAAATCTCATAAATTATCAATGTCAATAATATTATCAATAAATATCCAACAGTAACATTTAAATAAGAACTCTATTTCTTATATTAAATTTACGCTCTTACCCTTGAACAGGTGCAAAAATGTGGCGATACATTAAATTGCAAGTTCGACTAATTTAATCCAACAGTGACTTGAACTCTTGGACTTATCTGAATTGACATTTGCATCAAATTTAAGGCGCAAAAGATGTAGAACAACAAGGACATGAGCGTAAATTTATTATATTAAACCTAAATAATAATTGTCTAAACCAATTAAAAAATCAATAGATCACGTGGTGGTAAAAATCGTAGAATTACTCGCTCCTGCAAGAGATTTCGCTGCATTAAATGCTGCCATTTCCAATGGAGCAGATTCCGTTTATTTGGGAATCCATGGCTATAATTTAAGAGCCTATACAAAAAATTTCACTATTAAAGACATTAAAAAAGCAGTAAAACACTGCCATGACTTTAATAAGAAGATTTACGTTTGTACGAATACCATAATAAAGGATAATGACATAATTGCACTAAATGATATTATTCCCAGACTCTATTCTTACGATGTAGATGCAATGATAGTTTCTGACCTCGGTGCCCTTAAAATCGCTAGAGATAATGACATGGATGTACATATAAGTGTCCAGGCAAATATATCCAATACAAAGGCCTTGGAACTATTGGAAGATTTATGTGTCAAAAGAGTTATTCTATCCCGGGAATTATCACTGGATGAAATAAAAATTATTACAAAAAAATCAAAATTGGAAATTGAAGTCTTTGTACATGGGGCCATGTGCATGGCAGTTTCTGGAAGGTGTTTTTTGAGTTCATATCTTTACAATAAAAGTGCAAACTGTGGTGAATGTCTACAACCCTGTAGAGAGGAATGGAAGCTGGTGTCAGAAGATTTAGAGGAATTAAAACTTATTCGAGGTCATGGAGATTATGAAAAGACTCATCTCATGAGCCCAAAAGATCTCTGCATGATAGAACACATTCCTAACCTTATAGAATCAGGTATAGATGCATTTAAAATTGAAGGAAGAGCAAGAGCTGCAGATTATGTTTCAACAGTAACAAAGGTATATAGAGAAGCTATTGATAAATATGAAAAGTCTATGTGGGAATTAGATGAGAACTGGATCCATGACCTTAAAAAGGTATATAACAGAGGTTTTGATACTGGATTTTACTTCAAACCCCCCTACAAAAACAGCAAATACAACGAATCCAGCCACATCAAAAAAGACATAGGTTTAGTCTGTAATTACTATCACAATGTTTCTGCAGCTGAGGTGCGACTATGGGACGATCTTGAAGTGGGAGATGAGATCTTGGTTCAGGGAAACACCACTGGATCGCTTATACAAAAAGTTAAATCAATCCAAATTAACGGCAAGGATATAAAAAATGCCAAAAGAGGGGACAATGTAGGTATTTTGGTTAAAAGAAAAGTTAGACCCAATGACCGGGTCTATAAAAGAATTCCTCGAAATGCTCTAGAAAGTCCAAATCATTAATTTAGTAAACTAAATTAATATGTTAACTCATGAACTGGGTCAAATAAGAATTTTTAATAAAAAAATAAATAAGAAAATAAATGCAATAAAAACAATTACTAAACAGAAATTTAAAAAACATAAAGAGAATTTATCCTAGGAGACTTTAAGATGATAAACATACAGGATGCTATGCAAAAAAATGTGATAAAATTTAAGGCAGATGATAAAATAATCGACATTGCAAGAATTTTAAGGGAAAAAAAGATAAGTGGAGCGCCAGTAGTTGATGATGATGGAATAGTTATAGGAATAGTGAGTGAAGGAGATATAATGAGGCTATTAGAGGTTCACTCTCCTCAAATTAATCTGATTTTACCAGCTCCACTCGATTTAATCGAGCTTCCTCTAAGAATGAAACATGAATACGACGAGATTTCAAAAGGATTAAAAAAGGCCGCATCTGTAGTTGTGGCTGAGATAATGACAAAAAATGTGAAAACAATTTCAAAAGACGCCTCAGTCTCAGATGCTGCAGAGCTTATGGATTCTCATGATATCAACAGACTTCCTGTTGTGGACGAAGAAGGTAAACTAATTGGGATAATAACTAGAGGAGACATAATAGGTGCTATGGTGAAGTAATGAGTAAAACCAAGCGAATTGCCATCTATGGAAAAGGAGGAATTGGAAAATCCACCATAGTATCAAATATTGCGGCAGCTTATTCAAAAGATCATAGTGTTATGGTAATAGGCTGCGATCCAAAGGCCGATACCACCAGAACACTTGTTGGAAAGAGAATACCCACTATTTTAAATATTGTAAAGAATAAAAAAGATTTATGTCTTGAAAATATTCTTTTTGAAGGTTACAACCATGTAAAATGTGTTGAAAGTGGCGGTCCAGAACCAGGAGTTGGATGTGCTGGAAGAGGAGTCATAGTAGCAATGAACATTCTGGATGACATGGGGGCCTTTTTAGATGACTTGGACATTATAATCTACGATGTTCTGGGTGATGTGGTTTGCGGCGGTTTCGCAGTTCCTTTAAGGGAAGATTTCGCAGATGAAGTATACATAGTAACTTCCGGCGAATATATGGCTTTATACGCAGCCAATAATATATGTAAAGGGATTAAAAAGCTTAAAAGCCATTTTGGAGGTGTTATCTGTAACTGTAGGGGCATCGAGAAAGAAATTGAAATAGTGAACCAATTTGCAAAAAAGGTTGGAAGCAAAGTTGTGGGTATTATACCTCGAAGCAACTTGGTTCAAAAAAGCGAAATCGATGCTAAAACCGTGGTTGAGAAATTCAGTGATTCAAAGCAGTCAAATTTATATAAAAAACTTGCAGAATCCATATATCTAAATAAAGAATTTGTAGTCCCTGAACCAATGGATGCCGATGAATTTGAAGAGTTTTTCAGGAAGATTCAATAAATTTTAAATTAAATTCAGAAAAATTGAGTAATAGATTATTAAAAAACTCCAATTATGCTTTCGATTAATTAAAAGTCTAATTAAAGGGATATATTTTAATTTTGTATATAAAAATAAAAATCAATCCACTAAAAATTTCATAAACTAATTTTCAAGCCATACAAATCTCCAGAATCTAATTTGAACTTTTCAAATGAATCTAAACAGCTTTTTTTCGAATCTTGAAGGCTTTTAAAATGGAAAAGGTGGGATAAACACCTGCAATCAGAACATCCAAACCCATTAACAGCATTACCTGTTTTAGAAATCTGATTAGCTATTTTACATTCCCATTTTTTACTACTTTCTGAGAATACAACATCAACGATCTTTGTGTATTCAGAAACTAATAGACTGTCTATATGCCAGAATAATTTTTTTTCGTCTGAAAGATGTCTTCTTATTCTTCCCTCAAGTGAATTAAGAGCAGATCCCACATATACATAATAACCTTTCTGAAAATCAATTTCTCCAAGTTTTCCGATTTCTATTTTGGAATCCTGAACCATCTGAATTATTAAACAGTATGTTCCCTTGTGGTGCATCTTATCATTTTTCTTGTCTTTTTTTTGATTATTGTGTATTTACTAATTTAAACTGTTTTTATTGATCATCAAGAATATATTGGTAAAAAGTAGTATTTCATTATAAAAATAGGAAATAGCATTATCACTAATCAACTCTCAATTAGAAATTCAGGAGATATAGAAAGTTTTTAGATGTAAAAAAATTTTGTATTATTATCGAACATGATTAAATTTTTTTTTACATCAAACTTCTTTCAAAACTACACTTAATTTTTTAACTTACTATTTTTTTATCAATTATTATATAATTCCTTAAGATAATATCACTTTATATATTTTAATGGATCAACAAATCTCTCTGGAAAGTTTTTCGACCACAATGCCCCTTTTAAACTCATAACCGAATCAAATGGCCCTTTACGTAGCCCAAAATGTAGATGCGGTACTGTGAATTTATCATCAGCATCGAGTGCTGTTATTGTACCAATGTGCTGTCCTTTCTTAACAAATTGTCCTTTTCCAACCTGTAAATCCTTTAAATGCCAGTTTATAGAGGTTACAGGCCCCTCTGGACTCTGATGTTCGAGGCATACACATCCTCCCCAACTCTTGCTTATATAGGCAGCCCTAACAATGCCATCAAGCACAGCCATAACCTTAGTGCCAATTGCGTAAGTATCCATGTCGATTCCACAGTGTAATTTTCCTTTCACAAGCCAAGGACGTTTGAATTTCCAACCATTCACATTAAATGTTGCTGTTGGTCTTCCGAAGCTGAATGTTGGAGGTATTATTACATTACCGTATTTGCTCATTGCTTTTCTTGTCTCCCCTCCAACCCATCCATCAACAAATATACCGGCCTGTTTCTGGAATCCTTTAACTGCTGCTTCTGTCATTGGGCCAAACCATCCGTCCGCTTTTCCACATACGAATCCATTTTTATTCAGCCAATTTTGGAGCTGTTTTACATCGTCCCCATTCATACCCTTTCGTAAATCTCTAACCATATGTATCACCTTTATAATATCTTATGCCCAATACTTATTATAATTTACTACCTTATTCTCGCAAATGAATAAAGATCAAATAGCCAAGAAACCAAAAAATAAAATCAGGATAATTAAGAAGAAATTTATAAATTGTTTAGATAAAAAAATGAAAAAACTGTAATTTCAAATCAACTAAAAAAGGAAGTATATCATGGAATACATTTTTCTTGCCAAAGGTCATTTTAATGTCACATCTAACCATAAATCCACCTTTGAGATAACTAAAGATAAAAGAATAAGAAAATCAGCAGACTGTATCATAGGGGTTTCCTCTGAAATCTCAATGAAGGATTTCCCCGGTGAAATTCGAGAAGCCATAAAAAATGAAAATACAATCATTAAACTCCAACTTCTAACCGAAAATGCCAAAGATGAAATAAAAGGATATGGACATGATTTACTGACCTTGAATCACCCTACAGACATAGTTTGTAGAAAAAGCCAATTTAAATGTAACCGGACACTAATGATAAAGGCGGACAAAGCTGCAATCGACCTTAAAAAGGAACTTGTAGAGGATCTGAAAAAGGGTAAACAGCTGAAAATAAAGATAGAGATATAAAAAATAAAGATAAACAAGTATGCAGGGGACGGGATTCGAACCCGTGAAGGGACTCACCCACTAGGCCCTCAACCTAGCGCCTTTGACCGCTCGACCACCCCTGCAACTGATAAATGTTCAATACTAGCTTGAAGCATATCTTTTTCTATTTGTTTAGTTATTTAAATATTATTCTTTAAAGTTTTTTAAGTTCAAATAAAGAATATTTAAATTCTAAATAAATTCTATATAAATATTTAATACAAATAATACGTATTAAAATGATTTTCAAATCTAAAGATAAATTATTGGTTTTTATATGAATGCTGTTGTTGAAGTTGAAGATGGAATATTAGTGGATATAGAAGTTTCCCCAAAGTCAAAAAAGTTTGAAATTGCAGGTTACAATGAATGGAGAGAAAAAATCCAAATTAGAATAAGATCAGTCCCACAAAAAGGAAAAGCAAACAAGGAAATAACACGTGAATTCTCAAATTTGACAAAATCTCCGGTTGAAATTGTAGCAGGACCTAAAAGTCAGCATAAAACCTTAAAAATTTACAATATTTCAAAAAATGAATTTTCAGATATTTTGAAGAATATATTATCAGACGAACCATAAAATCAGATTGAAACCTAATGGAATAAAATATGAAAATCAGTTATAATATGTTAAATTTGGCACTGGTGATAACTGGATTTATCTTAATCCTAATAAATGCCTTAAATTATTTTTTGGGCTATTTTAAAACACATGGTAAAGGTTTTCAGGTTATGGGTATTATTTTAATTTTTATTGGATTGGCAATATCTAAAAAAATAAAATTTAAAAAATAGGTATTTTTATTTAAAAAAATTTTTATTTTCTGTGTACCACTCGATTGTCTCACGCAAAGCATCCTCAAAATCCCATTTAGGCTCCCATCCAAGCGCTTTTACCTTTGAAGAATCCAGAGAATATCTTCTATCATGACCGGGTCTGTCTTCTACAAAATTTATAAGATCTTTAGGTTTCCCAAGAATATCCAGTATCAGATGAGTTATCTCAAGATTTGTTTTTTCGTTTCCACCACCAATATTATAAATTTCTCCTAACTTTCCCTTTTTCAGGACGCAATCAATGCCTCCACAGTTATCCAAAACATACAACCAGTCCCTTATATTTTTTCCATCCCCATATACAGGTAATGGCTTGTTATTTAACGTATTTAGAATAAAAAGAGGTATTAACTTTTCTGGATATTGATAAGGTCCGAAATTATTGCTGCTTCTTGTAATTAGAACGGGTAAATCGAATGTTTTATAATAAGCTTTCACCAGCATGTCTCCACCACCCTTACTTGCAGAATAAGGACTTGAAGGATCCAAATTGCTTTCTTCAGTGAAAGAACCATATTCAATACTTCCATATACCTCATCTGTTGATATCTGGAGATATTTACGAACATCGTACTTTCTTGCGTATTCAAGGAGATTGTAAGTGCCAATTACATCAGTTTTAACAAAAATGCTTGGGTCTTCAATTGATCTATCAACATGTGTTTCAGCTGCAAAATTTACCACCAAATCACAGCCTTTCATAGCTTCAGCAACATCATCCAAGTTCAAAATATCCCCTTTAATAAATTGGATGTTATCAATTATATCTTTCAAATTGTCTTTATTTCCAGCATATGTGAGTTTATCTAAGACTACAATCTCGTAATCATAATTATCATAGATATAATGCACAAAATTAGCACCAATAAACCCTGCTCCACCAGTTATCAAAATTCTCATTTAATCACCTGCATAACATGCCTATTTAACCGTGTTTTTTACCAGCAAGAATCCAATCATAAGGAATTTCGTCAGTATCTGGTGGAAGTCTATATTCATCAGGGTCATTATAATCGTATGGAATTGTGGGAACACTTATAAAAAAAGCTGTTTCAGTTCCAACCGCCTTAAAACCATGATATATATAAGGCGGAACACTAACAAGTATTGGATTTTTATCTCCAACAAATAATTCATTAATTTCTCCATAGGTTGGAGAATCCTCTCGTGCATCGAATAAAGCCACTTTCATCATGCCATGGATGCATGTGAAGTTATCCGTTTGCTTTTTGTGCATGTGCCATGCCTTTACCACTCCAGGATACGCTGTAGTAACATAAACCTGACCAAATTTTTCGAACAGATCATCATCATCCCTTAATATTTCCATTAGCCACCCTCTCTCATCTGGAATGACCCTTAATTTTTTTATTTTGACTCCATCAATCATAAAAACACCATATTGATAGCTATTAAATAAAATTCTCAAAAATTATATATATTTTAAATATATTAAATCATTATTATGAAACGTTTATTTATAACTGGTGGGAGTGGCCTTTTAGGCAGTAAATTTGTAAACTATAAAGACAACTATGAAATAATTTTGACATACCACCACAACCCCTATGAAAACTCAATTAAGCTGGATATTACCAGCAAAAAAAATGTCTTAAAAAAAATTACCTCAATAAACCCTGATTGCGTTATTCACTCTGCAGCATTTACCAATGTAGATGAATGTGAAGATCAACAAAAGAAGGCATGGAATATAAATGTTAGAGGAACAGAGAACATCGTTAAAGCCTGTCAAGAAACAGAAAGCAAACTAATACATATTTCTACGGATTTCGTCTTTGATGGAAAGCTAGGAATGTATGAAGAAGAAGATCAGGCAAATCCGTTAGGTTATTATGCTTTAACCAAATTAAAAGGTGAAGAAGTGGTTCAAAACTCAGATTTAAATTATGCAATAGCCAGAGTGAGTGTTTTATATGGCTGGCATAAGCGAAATAACTTCGTAACATGGGTTATAGGAGAACTTGAAAATAATAATGACATAAAAGTCGTCACAGACCAGTACAACTCACCTACATTTGCAGATAACGCTGCATATGCATTATTAAAAATAATCGAGAAAAATAAGAATGGAATATACCATGTAGCTGGTAACGAGAGAATAAATCGGTTTGATTTTGCAAAAAACATTGCAAAAACATTTGATCTGGATACAAATCTTATAAATCCCATCAATAGTGATGAATTGATCCAAAAAGCCACAAGACCAAAAGATTCATCATTATGTGTAGAAAAAGCTCAAAAAGAGCTAGGAATAAAATTGTTAAATACAAAAGAAGGACTAGGAAAAATGAAATTACAAAAAGAGAAGAGGGTGAAAGAATGAAAGGTCTAATCTTATCTGGAGGACATGGGACCCGCCTAAGACCGCTTACACATACAGGCCCAAAGCAGCTTATTCCCATAGCAAACAAGCCTGTTCTGTTTTATGCAATAGAAGATCTAAAAGAAGCCGGTATAACCGATATTGGGATTATTTTAGGAACAAACATGCCAGAGAAGGTAAAAGAAGCTGTTGGCGATGGTTCAAAATTCGACGTTGAAATTACATATATCATGCAGGGAGAACCCAAAGGCCTTGCCCATGCAGTATCTGTAGCCCACGATTTTGTTGGTAACGAGCCATTTGTTATGTATCTTGGAGATAACATCCTTAAATCAGGAATAAATGAATTTGTCGAAGGTTTTGAAGAATCAGAATTTGATGCTCGAATTTTACTCCAAAAGGTAGATGAACCTGAAAGATTTGGAGTGGCTGAGCTAAATGAAAAAGGAGAGGTTACACATCTAGTAGAGAAACCAAATGAGCCAAAAAGTGATCTTGCACTTGTGGGTATCTATCTTTTCAAATCAACAATATTTGAAGCTATAAAAAAAATAAAACCTTCGTGGAGAGGAGAGCTTGAAATAACTGACGCCATCCAGGAATTTCTAAATTCTCAGAAGAAAGTTGATTCCCATATTGTTAAAGGATGGTGGAAAGATACTGGTAAACCCGAAGATGTCCTAGAAGCAAATCATCTTATTTTGGATTGGTTAGAAGCTTCAAATAAAGGAAAAATCGAAGATGGGGTCAAAATTCATGGAAGAGTCAACATTGATACAGGAAGTGTTATAAGGAAAGGAAGTGTTATAAGGGGACCAGTTATCATTGGAAAGAACTGCGAAATTGACGCCTATATTGGGCCATACACAGCTATAGGTGACAATACAAGAATAATTGGTGGAGAGATAGAATCTTCCATAGTAGTTGGTGATTCACTGATAGAATGTGAAAAAAAGATTGTTGACAGTCTTATCGGTAATCATTCGTGCATAGTTTCCATTGGAAACCGTCTACCTAAAGGTTATAGATTTGTGATTGGCGAGAATTCATTTGTAAATTTATAAGTTTTTACGCCATAATAAGAAAGCTCATAATAATTTTTGAGAAAATAATGGAATACACAAGATTTATATAATAAAAAGATTATAACAATCTCCAGGTGTAAAATATGATTTCTACTGTAACTACCACAACCACCACAGTGACAACGGCACAGGTCATGGCATACAGTATCATAGCAGTAATTTCATTAATTGCATTTCTAGCTCTTAAAGAAATCCTAAGTTCGGAGGCAGATAAAAGTCACCGGATTGGAGCATTTGTAAAAGGATCAAACGTTGCCATAGTACCCTTGCTTCTGGTATTTGCGGCTGTTGTTATATATAAAGTAGTAACAATCCTATAGGCGGTGTAAAATATGAAAAAAAACACTTTAACTTCATTAGGAATAATAACCATCTTAGTTTTCGTTGTAGCCCTGTCAGGATGTACTACACAGCAGCAAAATCAGAATATTTCAGCCAAAGGCACAAAACTCGCAATTTATAACAATGGTACAACATGGGCTCACGTTGACCTTGTAATGGAAAATGTGACATTTAAAAACGGAAGCGTCGGAACAATCTATGCAGAAGCATTCATGAAACCAGTTAATGGCAGTGTGACAATAGATCTAAGCCAGCTCCTAGGTTATGGTGACGAAAAATTACCACCAGGGACACAAATAAGGATATTATCCTGGAAAGGACTTTTCAACAATACTACTGGAGTTGGAGGGACAGCTGCTCTAGATATTACATTCCAAGGATGGTCCAACACATTACTACCAGAAAGTGCTGATCAAAAGTATCCTGTCACCTTTGCTCCGTTACCTATAGCACAGCTTCCAGCCAACATAACGGACAACATAGTATACATTCATTTTAGTGCAGCCGAAGCTGCGATATACGATAACGATACCGATGAACCTCTCTTTGAGGAAGAATTGCTGACAGTTGACCAGAATGGAAGAGTGACGATAACATTTGTACAGACCCCAATTCTATGCACTCTGATGACGCATCCAGCATGAAGCCGAACAAGGATTCAATGACACAAAAGATCAAATACCCACTTCTTTTTTTATTTTTAGCATAACAGTGCCTATTAAAATTTTAATTAATTGACAAAAATTATAATCATCAAGCTTGAATAATCTTAATTCTACATAAATTTAGTTAGTATTTAAATAATAAGATACATATAATCGATATAGAACATAAAATGTCCAGAAAAGATTAAATAGTTAGTAAGACGTTATAATATAAGGTGAATATATGAAAGCTGTTATACCTGCTGCTGGACTTGGTACTCGATTCTTACCGGCCACAAAGGCACAACCAAAGGAAATGCTTCCTGTATTTGATAAACCAACCATTCAGTATGTTGTGGAAGAGGCTGTTTCCTCTGGAATTGATGATATTTTAATAATAACTGGAAAAGGAAAGAGATCAATTGAAGATCACTTTGATAGGTCATTTGAGTTGGAGTATTTCCTCAGGAATAGTGGAAAATTAGATTATCTCAGTGAGATAGAATCCATCTCTGAAATGGCAGATATATATTATGTAAGACAGAAAGATCAGAGAGGATTAGGAGACGCCATATATTGTGCAAAAAAGCATATTGATGATGAACCATTCGCTGTTCTTCTGGGTGACACAATAACTCAATCAAAAATACCATGCACAAAACAGCTTATGAACAATTTCCATAAATATGGATACTCCACCATCGCCATAGAGGAAGTGGATAAGGAAAAAATAGAGAGATATGGTATAATCAAAGGTGAAAAAATCGCTGATTCTTTATATAAAATCGAAGAACTAGTTGAAAAACCAAAGATTCAGGACGCTCCATCTAACTTAGGGATCTTAGGACGATACGTCTTGGTTCCTGATATATTTGATTGTATAAAGGGAGTTAGTCCAGGAATTGGAGGAGAAATTCAGCTTACAGATGCCATGAGGTGTCTTGATGAGATTTATGGCTGCGTATTCGGGGGTAAAACATATGATATAGGTAACAAAGTGGATTGGCTTAAAAGTTCCGTGGAAATTGCCCTCAAAAATGAAGATGCAAAAGACGAATTACGAGAATATTTAAAGGAACTTTTAAAATAAACAACCCATTTATTTTTCTATTTTAAGTATTCTTTTATTTTTTATATTTTATTTTTCATAAAAAGAATGGACTAATTAAAAATAAAACAGTGTTGGATAAGCCGTGAGATAGAGTAATTCCAAACAAGCTCCTAGTTCTTTGAAAAGCATATCCATAGAACATAGAAACACTAAAAACAAATATAAGGTCAATAAAAGACTCCCATCCAACGTGAAGACTTGTGAAGAGTAAGGATACGTATAAAAGCCCAAACATTCTTCCAAGAACATTTTCTGCATTTTTTTGAATTAAACCCCTGAATAAAAGCTCCTCAGCTAATCCCGTGGATATTATAATTATTGCAGTCCCTAATAGAAGCCATTGTAGATTGAAAATCGGTATAAGTGGCTTTGGTTTTAGTATGAAGTATTCTATAACCCCCAAAATAATCCCTGTGGATGCTATAGCCAATTGAACTTTGATATTGCCAAGAATTAAACCCACTCTTTCCCTATTGATTCTCTGGGTTTTCATTATCACGAATGAAGCTGCAAAAAGAGGAATGGAGATTATAGGGAACCAGTACAATGGTTTTACCTGCATTATGGGAATGGAAAGCCCAATTATCCTGATCATTGGCAGCACCATCATAGATCTTAAAAGATTAGAATAACTGTAGGATCCATGCAAAGAAGAGTGTATTAGGAGTGTAAAAAGTAGAATAGAATGGATCAGAAGCCCAATTTTCATACTATAATATGTTGTTAAAAATTCGGCACCTACAAGGGCAATTAAATAGAATATAAAAATTACTGTATCTTTTCTAGAAGGTTTAAATTTAGATTGTTTAGCTTTGATTCGTTCAATTACCTTATTTATCTCTGATTCTCTTTTATGATCTCCTGCTTTTTGAAACAATTCTAAAGCGTTTTCATTATCCATTATTGCATCATCAAATGCACCCTGAGTTTCGTAAGAGTTAGCTATAAGATTTGAGACAACTCCCTGTCTTACATAGTCTTTTGCCTTTTGAAATTTCTTAAAGGCTTTTAGATAGTATTCTCGTGATTCTTCATATCTCTCATATTTCTCAAAGATACTTCCCAAACCTGTAAATGCATATCCCTCGCCAACAATATCCTTATTTTTACCATAAAGAACCAGAGCCCTCCTAAAATATTCAGAGGCTTTATCAAGATCTTTGAGAACTCCATAAGTGTTTCCCATCTCTAAAAGAGTATCAGCTTCTCCAGCAGTATTTTCAAACTTTTTGAAAAGTTTTAAAGCTCTTTTATAATATTCAATGGCTTCTTCTAGCCTATCTTCGTTATAAAGTTGTGATCCTCTATTAAAGGCTTTATGAGCTTCTGTTTCATCCATGATTATACACCAAGATAAACTTCAATTACATTCTCACATGTGAAATGGTTCTTGACATTTAAAAGATGTAACGTTTATATAATCTAAATTTACGTTTAAAGTGAGGAAAATAATCTTAAAGATTCAAATAATCCATTTAAAATTAATAACAATTTTCTTCTATCCTTTTTTTGTTTAATTTTCCATTTATTTATTAATATATAATTATCGTAAAGATTCGAATGAATATAAATTTTAAGCAGATCATATCTTATGTAACCTTTTATGCCAGTTCCAGGCTGTTTCTATTATTTTAGATAGATCCTTATATTTCGGAATCCATTTTAAGATTTTTTCTGCTTTTTTGGAACTTCCAACGAGAACTGGTGGATCTCCAGGTCTTCTATCCCACTCTATGGCTTTGATATCTTTTTTTGTAACTTTCCTCGCTGTTTCAATAACTTCACTAACTGAAAAACCCTGACCATTTCCAAGATTGAAAACGTCGCTTTTTCCACCATTTTTTAGATAATCGAGAGCCAGAATATGGGCTTCTGCCAGATCAGTGACATGTATATAATCCCTGATGCAGGTCCCATCAGGAGTATCATAATCAGTCCCGAATATTTTTACATGATTTCTTATACCTATCGCCACGTCAAAAATAAGAGGTAAGAGATGGGTTTCTGGATCATGCCATTCCCCTATTTCAGCATCAGGATCAGCTCCAGCTGCATTGAAGTATCGCAGCGAAACATGCCTCAAACCATAAGCATGGCTATAATCTTTTAAAATCTCTTCCACCATCAATTTGGCTTTTCCATAGGGATTAATAGGTTTCTGTGGGTGATCTTCAGTTATAGGGATCTCCATTGGATCTCCATAGGTCGAGCATGTTGATGAGAACACAAAATATTTCACACCTTCCTCAAGCATAACCTGAAGTAGATTCAGGGTATTTTTTAGGTTGTTGAGATAATATTTCTGAGGATCATCCACTGATTCTCCCACATATGCAAAAGCCGCGAAATGCATCACAGCTTCAATCGGATATTTTCTAAACAATGCCCTCAGATTGTCTATATCTTCAAGATCTCCAGGTTCAAATGTTCCCCACTTTGCAAGTTCTATATGACCGTGACTTAAATTATCAAATACAACTGTTTCGTAACCTCTTCTGTTAAGCTCTTTATTTAAATGTGAACCTATGTATCCTGCACCACCTACAATAAGTATCATTTTTCAATCATCTCATTATCAGGTTATGTATGAAAAATTTTATTCTCTCTTTTTTATTTTATGTAATATCCTAAAGTTAGTGATAATAATTTAGGTTCTAAAAAGAGTATATATTAAAGCATATATAAAACTGATTATAATTAAAAGAAATTTAGCTCATTTGAGATTAAGTAGGTTTCTTGGTTTTTGATATCTTAAATTCCATGACTTGTATGAAGTTAGATAAGATCAATATTGATTTGACAATGATAGCAAAAGATTTATAACTATAATTAAGCTATTTTCAACAACTCGACCTTGCAAACATGATCTAGTAGGGTAAATATGTCTATTACATATATACCAAACTGCTGAAAAATATATGAGTTGAAGATCTTTTCTAGGCAATTAACTGCTCAACTTTTTTTGAAAATTTTTATAATATAATATTTAATTAAACTTATATTTAGTCCACAACTACTCCAACAAAATAAAATTAGGGATTCAATGGTCCA
>VGTM01000017.1 GCA_016874685.1 Methanobacteriota archaeon | reverse complement strand
TGATCAGCACCTTCATGCGGCTCATGTATTTCATGGTCCTTTTTTGGAGAATCGTTGGATTCTTTCATTTTTTTTATCCGCCAATTATTGTTCAAAGTGATCTTAAAATAAAAAACTTCAATAAGTTTAAGCAATAATTTATGGCTATTTCATGATTTTAATTTATTATACCAAATTTTTTTTCAATCCATATTTTAACTTCGTCCCTTACACCCCTAAAACCATCTAAAATCTGATTTTTTTCACCTTTAAACTTCGATGGATCTTTGAAGTTTTTATGAATATAATCACTGGCATTTGGGAAAAATGAACAATTTTCTTCTGCATTGTCACAAACAGTAACTACACAATCAAATTCCATATCCTGAAATTCATCAATGCTTTTTGATCGATTTTTTGAGATATCAACACCAATTTCATCCATTACTTTGATGGTGTAGGGACTTATAGTTGATTGACGGATACCTGCACTGTAAGCCTGGAATCTATCTCCATATAAATCATTTAGTAATCCTTCTGCCATTTGAGAACGGCCAGCATTACGGTTACATATGAATAAAACCTTTTTCTTTTCCACATTAATCAAAATCCACATTTTTTTTTATAATACAAAGATGTTGTCAAGGAATTGAAATTTTTTTTATTTTTGTCTTTAATCAACATCCAAAAGATTCAACATTTCTCCTATGTCAGTTGTAGGGATTTTACAGGTACCTTGACTACATATATAGGAAGTGGCTTTACCCTCAATGCTTTCCTTAAATTTCAGTGATTTTGCAATTTCTTTTAATTTATTTGCATTTTCTTTGGATTTTAAAACCACAGTTTTGTTTGGTATAAAATATTTTCTGAGATTTTCAATCATTAATTTTGTATCATCATTATCGGGTTCTCCGGCAATCACTACCTCATAAGAGGGTCCTAACTTAAAATCAACTGCAACCATAACTTGTGTATGTGCTGCAGGGGATCTCTTTATCTTTTTTGAAAATACACGTTCTATTTCAACTGCCATACCCCCCAATTTTGGATTTTCAGTTAATCGTGCAAGACGGATTAAATTAAGCATTTCGACAGAATTCCCAGAGGGTATGGCGGTGTCATAGCTTTCTTTTTTTCTAATAAGTAGAATTTCACCATCATCTGGTGTGAAATAAAACCCTCCAGCTTCATTATCCCAGAAATGATTTAGAAGGATGTTGTTCAATGAAATAGCTGATTTTAAATATTTTAAATCAAAATTAGTTTCATATAATTCTAGGAGCCCCCAGATCATGAAAGAATAATCATCTAAATTAGCCGTTATAGTTGCCTGATTGTCTCTATATCTATGTAGGAGTCGATTATTTTTGCACATGGTATTTAAAATAAAATCTAATGCCTCTTTTGCAGCTATTGCATATTTTTTATTACCAAAAACCTGTGCACCTTTTGATAAGGCCGCAATCATAAGCCCGTTCCAGTCAGCTAATATTTTATCGTCTTTATGGGGATGTATACGCTTTTTACGGTAATAATAAAGTTTTTTTCTAGCATTTTCAATTTTATCTTCAATTTTATCCTCAGAGATCTTAAATTCTTTTGCTAGTTCCTCTTTTGACTTTTTTAGGTGAGGGATGTTATCACCAGTTTTTATTCCACTTGCTTCTTCCTCGAAGTTTCCTTCCTCCTTGATATTGAAAATTTTGGCTATAAATTCAGCTTCATCTTCATCTAAAACCTCAAATATTTCTTTTTTCCTCCATAGATAGGACTTTCCCTCGACTCCTTCACTATCTGCATCTTCAGCTGAGTAAAAACCACCTCCCGGTGCTTTCATATCCCTTATAACATATTCAAAGATCTCTTCTGCAGTTTTTCGATATTTTTCTTTTCCTGTTGCTTGAAAGGCTTCTGTATAGGCCATTGCTATCATGGCCTGGTCATAAAGCATCTTTTCAAAATGCGGGACCAACCAACCCTGATCCACAGAATAACGATGGAAACCGAATCCTACATGATCGTAGATGCCTCCGTTTCTCATGGAATCTAGGGTTAATTCCACCATATTCAAAGCTTTTTCATTATTGGTGCGCTTCCAGTATCTCATCAAAAAAAGAAGAATGTGCGGTGATGGAAATTTTTGAACAACGCCAAAACCACCGTAGAGATCATCAAAACTATTTAATAATTCATTATAAGTCTCATCCAGTATAGATGCATCAAGTTCATCTCCTTCTGCTCCTTCTAAAATAGTTGATAACTTTTTTAAAGCATCTGTTATCTCATTAGCGGAACTTAGCACCTTTTTAGGGCTTTCTTTCCAAATATCTCCAACATTCTGAATCAAATCTATAAGACCCACATTTCCATATCCACTTTCCTTTGGGAAATAAGTTCCAGCAAAAAAGGGTTTCCTCTCTGGAGTCATGATAATTGTAAGTGGCCAGCCACCAATTCCAGTCATCATCTGGCATACAGTCATATAGAGACCGTCTAAATCTGGTCTTTCTTCCCGATCAACTTTAACAGAAACAAACACTTCATTCATTAATTCAGCAACTTCCAAGTCTTCAAAGGATTCATGAGCCATTACATGACACCAGTGGCATGTTGAATATCCAATAGATAAAAAAATAAGTTTATTTTCTTTTCGTGCTTTCTTGAAGGCTTCATCACCCCAAGGATACCAGTCAACAGGATTATCTGCATGTTGAAGCAAATACGGGCTTTTTTCACCATTTAGGTGATTTTTGTATTTTTTATCTTTAATTTTTTGCTTGGATTTCATAAAAAACACTACCGAATTTCCATTCCATTACAACTCTTAAAATCCTGAATTTCTATTATCTAAATGAGGGTTTATTAATAAATAACTGATCTGTACTTGAATTAGGTGAAAATATTGGTTTTTTAGGATTTATTGGAAATATATTTTTTGATTAATTGTTTCTAAAACTATTCTAGCTATATCTATTGTCAAATAGTCATATAAGATTTATTATCTATGATTACAAATATTTTTTTAAGAAAAAAATTTCTATAAGTAAGTGTATTAAGAGAGATCAAGATTAAAAATCTTAAAAAAAAAGATTTAGAGATTTTTCAAAAAAAATGTTATGGAGTTATAGGGGTTACGGTGATCTAGGTGAGTCTTATACTGGCGTATATTGGAAGTCGCGGATGTGTAATAATCGGAGATAAGAGAAGAATTGGTTATTTTGGAGACAAAAACAAAAGAGAGAAGCTTGAAGAAGAACTGTATTCAGGGAATATGAAAACTGAGGAGGACTTAGTTAAAAGGGCTGAACAGTTGGGGATATCAATCAAAATTATTGACGATGCTAAAAAGGTTCGAAGCATAGGAGATGTTGTCATTGGTGAAGTTAGGATCAAAACCCCTCTTGAGACCAAAAGAAGAAGAATCTATGGAACTACCAATGGTTATAATATCGTTGAACTGTTAGGCTCTAATATAGAGAAAGTTCAGAAAGGAGATAGTTCAATAGTGGTTTTTGGAAATAAAATAACCAAAAAAATTGCAAAAGACATTATAAAAAAGCAGTGGAAATCTCCAATAAGCTTAAAAGACATTGCAGAGATTTTCAAGCGAGTTATGGCTGAAGTATCAAAAAAGACACCATCTATAAGCACTGAATACGACATATTTATCAAACACAAGCAGATGGACAAAAAACAGGCTCAAAAGATTTTAGATGAAACAATTATAAGAGATGTTCGACTATTACAGAAATGGAGAGAGAAACTCAGGGAAGATATTGCGAAAACTCGAGAAACTATTGAGATGTCCTCAAAAATAATAAGTGAAGGGGAAATTGGAAGGGTCAAAAGTGTTGATGGAGATGAAATTGAGGTGCTTTTAAATAAAAGTACTCAGGCAATGGATATAAATTGGAATGTGCTGAATAAGCCAGGTGAAATAGTTAAAATGTGTGCAGATGATCCTTCCAGTGTTTTTGTAGGAGATCTCGTGGTAGTGGAAAATGAAAATCTATGTATTCAAAGAACAAAATCCCCACTGAAATGTGATGTTATCTTATGTAGAACAGATTAAACAATTTATAAAATATTGAAAGGTGAATAAATGAAACTAACATTTTTAGGAAGTGGTGGCGGACGCTTTCGCAACCATCACACAGAAGAGAATGACAGGCGGAGTTAGGATCGATGGAATTGGTGGAAAAAACATCCACATAGATCCTGGACCTGGAGCATTGGTTAGAACATACCAGTTTGGACTGGATCCAATTAAATTAGATGCTATTTTAGTTTCTCACTCACATACAGACCATTATAGCGATGCTGAGGTTTTAATAGAAGCCATGACCAAAGGAATGACAAGAAAAAGAGGCATAGTGATAGGTAGTCGAAGCGTGATTAAGGGCTATAAAACATGGGGGCCATGTATCTCAAACTATCATCTAAAAAAATCAAATGTAGAGATAATGGAGCCTGATAAAACAAAAAGAATTGGTAAAATAAAAATCAAAGCAACGAAGACTATCCATGGAGACCCAACAGCCATAGGATTTGTGCTGCGGTCAGGAGAACTTAGTATTTCATATACATCAGATACAGAATACTATGAAGGTCTGCAGAGATATCATAAAGGAGCAGATATTTTAATAGCCAGTGTCATAAGACCTCGAAATGAAAGAATACGTGGACATATGTGCACTGAAGACTTTATGAAACTTGTAACTGAGGTTTCACCAAAACTGGCTATTATGACCCATCTTGGAATGAAGATGATCATGAACAACGCAGATCGGGAAGCAGAAATAATCAGAAATGAAACAGGTATCAATACATTGGCTGCACATGATGGTATGCATTTAGATCTCCAGGATTTCGTCTCAAAACAGCAGACATTGGATGAATTTTAGTTTACTCACAAAAAAGATGTATAATGCCTCGGTAGCTCAGTCTGGTGGAGCGCGAGATTCGTAATCTCGTGGTCGCGGGTTCAATTCCCGCTCGAGGCTTATTATTATTGTAACACAATTATATTCTTTATTTTTTTGAAAAAACTTATTTTCATTACATTTAGAATTTTATTTTTAAATTTTTGGTTAGTTTCAGTCTATTCCAGTTCCAATATCTCATCAACAATAAATTTTCCTCCGCATTTGCAGGTATCTATTTGATCTCCAATGGAATATGGAGGAGCATCACTTTCAACTTCAAATGTTTCCTCTTCCCTACATTCATCACATTTTGCAACTATAATCCATTCCATCTAACTCACCTATTAAGTTAATTTCAATAATCTGTTTATAAACTTATCTATAAACTTCATAACTTACAGGGATTAATAAAACCACCTCTTATCACGTGATCAGCAAGTATAATGGCAACAGAGGCTTTAGCAACGCTTGTTACCCTGGGACAGATGCAGGGATCATGTCTGCCATCTATTTTTATCTCGGTCTCTTCCATTTTCTCCAAATCCACAGTTTTCTGAAATTTACTGATGGATGGGGTGGGTTTTACAGCTATCCTGGCCATTATGGGCATGCCATTGGATATTCCACCCAAAATTCCTCCTGCCTGGTTGGTTGTTGTCTTTATTCCGTTTTCTGAAACATAGAACTCATCATTCATTCCATAACCAGTAAGATGGGCAGCTTCGAAACCAGCTCCAATTTCAACACCCTTAACTGAACCAATGGACATCAGGACTTTTGCCAGGTCAGCGTCTAGTTTATCAAAAACAGGCTCACCAAGTCCTGCAGGAGGATTTAAAATCACTACTTCTACAATACCGCCAATTGAATCTCCTTCAGATTTAACCTTAAGAATCAACTCCTCCATTTCACGAGCAGCTTTAGGATCAGCACATCTGACAGGATTATTCTCAATTTCAGATTCAATCTGGTTTATGTTTACCTTTTGAGCTTTTATATCTCCAATCTGGGTTACATGAGCTACTACTTTAATATCCAATAATGCAAGTAGTTTCTTAGCAACTGCACCACCGATTACCTGGCCAATGGTAGTTCTACCACTCCCACGACCTCCTCCACGGTAATCATAAAGGCCATATTTGCTTATCCAGCAGAAATCACCATGTCCTGGTCTTGGTTTATTTTTAAAGGGTTCGTATGCAGATGAATCCATGTCTTTATTATATACAATAGCAGCTATGGGTGTTCCATCTGTTTTCCCTTGAAAAATGCCGGATAATACTTGAACCTGGTCAGTTTCACCCCGTGATGTGGTGATTTTACTGGTACCTGGTCTTCTTTTATCTAATTCACTTTGAATATCTTCGATGGATAATTCTAACCCTGCTGGACAGCCATCTACAACTGCTCCAAGGGCAACACCATGACTTGAGCCAAAGGTGGTAACATTAAACATTTTACCAATCTTGTTTCCTGACATAAAGTCACCTAACCTTAAATACTGCATAAATGAATATTTAATCAAATTTAGGGCATGAGCCTGATTTTCAATTTTAATTAGTTTAAGAATTCATTTTGAAAGGATTGCTTAGTTAATAATTATGTTATCATCATATATCAATTAATATAATATCAAATAATATATAACGTTCTCTCTATTTATTATAGGAAATTGAATTTACTTACAAGATCTATAACTAGATATCAAACTTAAGGTGTTTCTATGAATTCATTTTTAGAAATAATAAGACCGTGGAATGCAGTCATGGCCGTGATAGCAGTTCTCTTGATGGCCATCATCAGTGTAAATTTCACTTTAGATGTTTTACTTGCCTGTGCAGTGGTTTTTGTGGTAACTGGAGCAGGTAATGCTGTTAATGATTACTTCGACCATAGGATAGATGCCATTAACAAACCAGAAAGACCCATTCCCTCTGGCAGGATATCTTTAAAAACAGCAGAAATCTACTCTCTTTCCCTTTTCATTGTTGGAATAGTACTAGCTTTTGTTATTGGTTTAATACCTGGCGTAATAGCACTTTTGAGTTCGTTATTGATGATTTTTTATGCTTACAATCTTAAAAGAAAACTTCTTATTGGGAATTTGAGTATTTCATTTTTGACAGGATTATGTTTTGTTTTTGGTGGAGTTGTGGTGAGTAAAATTGAATTATCAATATTTTTGGGCTTCTTTGCCTTCCTGATGACCATGGCCAGGGAAATTGTGAAGGATATGGAAGATGTGGAAGGGGATCGGGTTGAAGGGGCATCTACTCTGCCCATAATTTATGGAGAAAGAATATCTTCAATCTTCGCAGCCTTTTTTATGATATTTGCAAGTCTAAGTAGCCCCATACTTTATTTTTTAGGATTTTTCAGTATATATTATTTGATAGTGCTTGTCATCGCTATCGCTGTTTTCCTTTTATGTGCAATATCCATATTAAAGGATCAGTCGCTGGATAACACCATAAAGGTATCAAAGAGGATTAAAATAGGTATGGGGATAGTATTTTTGGCTTTTGCAGTGGGATCACCCTTTTTGGCAGGTTTATTTTAAAGAATTTATTAAAGATATTTTATAAAAATATTATATGAAAAAAGAATTTAAGGAATTAGTTAGATTCATGTTTTCTTATTGGTAGTTGTGGTTTCGATCTTTTCTTCCATAAGCATTTAATCATATTTTAAAACAATTTAATTCATATTTAAACCATAAAAAGTTATAAGCTCTAAATACCACAATATACTGTGAGTTGTTCTTATGTTAGAAAAAATAAAAAATAACCAAAAATTGACCATCTTCATTATTTCTCTGGCTTCTTTTATGGGGTTTTTTGATATTTCCATTGTAAATGTTTCTCTTCCCACCATTGCCCGATATTTCAGTGTAGATATTAGTCTGGTTTCATGGGTGGTTTTAATTTATGTTTTAGCCCTTAGCAGTTTTTTAATTGCATTTGGAAGTTTAGCAGATAGAGGAGGTTATAAGAAGGTTTTCCTGTTAGGATTTGCTGTTTTCATTATAGGATCTTTTCTAAGCGGTATTTCCACAAGTTTCAACCTCCTTATCTTATTTAGATTCCTGCAAGCAACTGGAGCTGCAATGTTCACAGCTCTTACTGCGGCTATGGTGACTACATATCTTCCTAGCGGAAATAGGGGTCAGTATATGGGTTATGTAGCAACTTTTGCGTCAATTGGATTTGCATTGGGGCCGGTTGTTGGGGGTTTTCTTACCCAATACCTAAGCTGGAACTGGATATTTTTCATCAACGTCCCTGTGGGAATACTTGGCATCATATTGGGATCGAGCGTATTAACGGAAGTTAAGAGAGAGGATTCAAAAGAACCTTTTGACTTTATAGGCGTAATATTGCTCCTATTAGCTCAAACTACTCTAATATTCGCACTTAATCGGGGGTTACAGTTGGGCTGGACCTCTGTGACCATTCTAACAACCCTAGGCTCATCCATCATTTTCTGGATACTTTTCCTGTGGCGGGAATCAAGATATTCTGAGCCTATATTAAACCTCAATTTGTTTCGAAACACCAAAATTAGTCTAGCTACGGTTAGTAACTTCTTTTTCAACATGCCAAATGCGGGGGTACTGGTGATTATACCATTTTATTTGGAAATGGTAAAGGGCCTTCAGGTAAGCCAGGTAGGCCTGATATTGGCTGTAATGCCCCTTGCGGTAATGATCACAGGTCCTATTGCAGGTCGTGTTTCGGATCGAGTTTCGCCTAACAGGGTCACAGTATTTGGAGCATTATTAGGAATATTATCGCTCCTGTTACTTTCCACATTTACAGTATCCAGCACAATATCCTACATTGCATTTGTATTTTTCATATTAGGTGCATCAGTAGCAGTCTTTAATCCTCCAAATATGAAATTCATTATGGGACAGAGTCCAAAAGAGATGCGTGCAGTAACTTCTGGGATTGTGAACACAGCCAGAATGACAGCTAACGCGTTTGGTATAGCTATATTACAAACTGCAGCTGTAATATCTATCTACATGGCTTCAAATGGAAAAGTAACTATGACCAATATTAGTCCTGAACTGCTGGTAACAGGCCTACATGATTCTTTCCTATTAGGGGCTGTTATTATTGTAATTGCTCTAGTTTTGATACTGTTGATTAGAGGTAAAAATAAAAAATAGGGGAATGAGATTTTATTCAAGATTCTTAAAGATTTTTTGGGTTTTTCCCGTGGTTCTTCACCATGGGGATCAAATGGCTTGTTATTATAGTTTCTCCATCTAATCATACTCAGAAAGTATGGAAATCAGCCATAGTATTAGTGTATTATATAAAGCTAACATTTTTAAATTGTATTTATCAATTCTTTAATTTAATATTTTATAAAATAGAACTTAATAGGAGGATTAAAAACATGATTGAAGTAAAGGGAACTGATGAAAGTGGAATACCACAGATTATAGCCTTCGATGGTAGAGTTATTGAAATTTTTGCGCATGTTAGTGGCAGAATGAAATCAAGAAGATTCCACATAGATCTTGTAAAAAAGATAGAAATAAAAGAAAGAGATGATAAACCGCCGCTTTTATATTTAGAACTGACATCTCCAGCCGCATTTGGGACGTATGAATTTAAAAGTGGTGGTGAAAATCTTTATGAGCTGATTGACGCGATCAAAGAAGCCATGAATCCAATATTATGAACTACTATACTCTAAAAAAACCTAGAATTGCTTAATATTCAGTATTTATTTCATAAAAAAATGTTAAGTAACGTTTTTCTAATTAAAGAGGATTTTACGTCTCTAAAATGGGTAATACTATCCTTTTATACGGTACGTAGTTCAAATACAATTTTAAGATAGTTTTTTTCTTTCATGCAACACTCTCAACTTTAAAGAATCTTTTTATAAAAAACAAAAGAAAGAATTATGGTGAAAACAAACAATTAAATATGAAAGCTAAAGAGTCACCAAAAAATAAAATGCTGATAAAAATACTTAAAGACGGCCCTTATCTTGTAACAGGTGCAATACCTTTATATGAACAGATTATAATCACTGATGATGCAGGTCATACCCGAGAATTAATTGATAATGAGAAATATCCTGTTCAAGAAACTTACACTCTCTGTAGATGTGGCGAATCTGAAAATAAACCATTCTGTGATGGTACCCATAGCAAAACTGGTTTTGATGGTAGTGAAACAGCTAGTAGGGAACCGTATATAGAAAAAGCTGAGACATTTGAAGGTCCGGAGCTTAAATTGACCGATGCTCATGAATTCTGCGACCACTCCCGATTCTGTCTGCGGGCTGGTGGAATTAGAAACTTGATAAAAAAATCAGATGACTCTGAAGCACGACAAACAGCCATCGAAGAGGCCATGATCTGTCCATCTGGTCGGCTGGTGCTCTGGGATAAAAAAACTGGTAGACCATTTGAGAAGGAGTTTGGAAAGTCCATTGTGCTGATAATCGATCCCCAGAAGGATTGTGAAGGTCCTATATTGGTGCGAGGAGGTATTTCCATTGAATCAGCCGATGGAAGTGCCTATGAAACGCGTAATAGAGTGACTCTCTGCCGTTGCGGTAAGTCAGAGAACAAACCCTACTGTGATGGCAGCCACTGGATGAATGCTAAGCAGAAATTGGAATTCAGGAAGAAGTGGGGTCTGGATGAGAAATAAGGTACGTATATACGCAATTGTAAGACTATACTTTTCTATGATATCTAATATTATCTAGAATAGTGAATTATGACATTGTGGGGGGTTTAAAATTTCAGAAGAAGATATTTGGATTGAACTCAAAAAATATGATTTGCCTGATTATGTTGATGGGAACATGCCTAAATCTTTATCTGTTTTCGAGAATTTTATAAATAAGCACACTAGCAAATATGTCGTTTTTAACGACAATCTCAGACGTGCATTGGTTCTTTACAATAATATTTCATATAAAAATGAAGAAGGGCTTATTAATTTAACAGAAGTGTTTTATTTGGAAATGATAATCATAAATCTTATAACATCTTTAGAAGTTTATTTAAAAGACACATTTTTAGACATATCTCAATACATAACCGTGGAAGATATTTCAGATAAAGGTGTATTTGTTACATTTTTAAGCCGTTTTTTTATCAAAAACAAATATTTCGAGCTTTTTTCTAAATACGGGGATAATTATTATCCTTTATCTGAATTAATCCCTTTTAGGGTTGATTTTCAACAAAAGAGAAAACTGGTTATAGCATATAAATTGCTTTTGATAGATCTTGAAAACTTGGTAACAAGTGATATTTGGAATAACATCTTCGATAAAAAGGACGGTTATATTTCAAAACGGCATAAAATAGTTCATAATGGTTTTTTTGAAAGTATCAATTCAATCGAATACTTGGATAAAGAATTTATTAAAAAAGCGACAATTGAAATTTGCCAATTTGTCTATGAATTGGATAAAGTAATTGTTTCTAAATATCCTAAGAATAAATATCCAGATTTATATCCAGAATCACCCATAAAAAAGAGTTATTAAACATACGGTATAAAATTAGCACGTTCATAAGCCCTAGTTATTAATCATCCAACCAAAGATTCTTAAAAAAACCCATACCATGCTTTTAAGGTCTTTTCATCATAAATCTCCAGTTCACCTACTATGGTCCTGGCAAAATCTACAGAGCTATTCCATTGGCAGTTATTATACCTTGATCTCTAACAGAAGGCTGATTAACGTACAAATCACTGCCGGGATATTCTCCTATTATTTTCTGAAGGTATTTTCTCCCATTACTGGTATGTTTAACGTTTTCTACAAATCCATGACGTGGTAAAAAGACAGTGGGCCCGCATATAGCAGCAACCAGTATCTCCAGATCAATGAATTTTTGGACCACCGGGACCAGATCTTCTACAGGGTCATTTTCCCACATTTCCCCACCAGGCAAGATCAGAATAGCCGCATCATCATAAGTTATTTCATCGAGAGCATAATCTGGGACTATAGAGATCCCTCCCATTGTTATTGTCGTATTTTTGCTAAAACCGACGGTCTTCACCTGATATTTGTCTGACTTGTTGATCTCAGCCACCGCTAAACCAGGCTCCCAGTCTGATAAGCCGTTAAATACCAATAAATAAGCTATTTTCATGATAACACCATTAATCATATATCTTTAATATATAATAATTATCTGAAAATATATGATTCTTAGTATAAGCCAATTAAATGAAGAAAAACTATTCTAAAAAGTTCATTTATTGGCCATAATTAGAGTATTTAATGTTTAAAAAGTAGTTAGGAGCAGAAAATGAACCGTTTTTGGGGATATTTAAGTGCAATAATTGTAGCTTTGCTCTTTGGAGTATGGTTTACCCTGGACAAAATTTTGCTAGGGTATTTACACCCTTTAGCACTTGCAGCAATGGTTTACTCAATTGCAAGTATTTTTTTGTTATGTTTACGTATCTCTCCCCTACATGACAAAATACTGGAAATTCTGCACCGTGAAAGCAAAGTAGAAATCCATATTTCCAGAAGAAATTACGTAACACTAGTCCTAACAGCTATATTTGGGGCGGTTATTGCCCCTGCATTGTATTTAAATGGTTTAAATCAGATTACCGCGGTTAACGCTGCTCTTCTAGCAAATGTAGAAATATTGTTCATTATAATACTAGGTGTATTTTTTCTAAAAGAAGTTGTTAAGCCAAAAGACATTCTTGGATTCATGTTTTTGCTTGTGGGAGCAATATTTTTAAGCACCAATAATTTACAAAATCTCTCATTTGACCAGAATTTGGTCGGAAGTCTACTGGTAGTTTCAGCATGTTTCTTCTGGAGCATGGATACTACTCTATCCAAATTTTTAAGTAACAAAAGAGACATAATCTTTATTACAGGTCTTAAATGTGGTATAGGGGGGTTGATTTTATTTTTAATCAGTTTTTATTTGGGTTTAAGCTTTACTCTTCCCTTAAAAATGATACCACTGCTTTTATTCATTAGCTTGTTCTGTATGAGCTTTGCATTAGTTTTAATTTATCTGGCAATCAGAGAGATAGGATCCACTAGAACAGGTTCCATATACGCTACAAGCTCACTTTTTGGGGCTTTAATTGCATTCATATTTCTTAACGAACCTTTAAAAGCAAGTCAGTTGTTATTTGGGGTTTTAATGTTTGTAGGTATACTTATATTATACAAAAATAGCGATGAAACTTAAAAATTTTATAAAATAATTTACATAATAATCTTAAATTAATAATAGAATTAAAATTTACTATTAAGTTAATCTTGAATATGGTAAGGAATATATCATGTTATCCAATATTACTGGAACTGTGGAAGCTTTTTTTATCAGCAATGGTTCCTGGGCCGTTTTTTTCGGGTGTATCATAGAACAAATTATAGTTCCGATTCCTGCCAGTTTGATAGTCTTAAGTTCAACATTTATCATCATGAAGGGAGCTGAATTTTCTCTTGCAACTTTATGTACTTTATTTATAAAAATTGTAATACCTGCTTCATTGGGAATTACACTGGGATCTCTTGTTTACTATATATTGGCTTATAAACTTGGCACACCCTTCATAGAGCGAAGTGGAAAATATCTGGGGATCTCAGTGAAAGATGTAGAGAATGTGGAAAAACAGTTTAAAGAGAGCCATTATGATGATATATTCATTTTTCTAGCGCGATGCATTCCTATAATCCCCAGCGTAGCTGTAAATCTTTTCTGTGGCTTAATCAAATATGATCTAAAAAAATATCTGATTACAACATTCACAGGCTCTGTGGTGCAGATATTTGCCTGGGGAATGCTGGCATGGTTCTCTGGAAACATTTACCTGGCTTTAGAGGACAAAATATCTTTTCTGGGCAATATTGTAGCTTTAATTATTGTAGCAAGTGTTCTTTACTACATAGTTCAGAAGAAGAGAAAAAGATAAAGAGGGATAATCAATACAAAACTGATAAATCATTTATTATGTGAGAGATATGAAATCTAAAACTATTCGAAAAAAGGAAATACTTGAAATAGCTGAACATGCTTGTGATATATTGGAAAAAGGATATGAAAAAAAATTTTTCAATGAAATAGAACCCTTTTTAATAGCTAAAATACCATTCGGCAAATTACACGCTTTGGGCGAATACCTTGGAAAAAGAGGTTTGAAAAAGCCTGAACTTTACTTTGATGTTTTGGATAAGTTCTTCAAGAAGGATCTTGAATATGGATATCGTTCTGGTATTTACAACACCAAAAAAATGAGAATGAGTGAAGAGGAAATTCAAAAATCCAGAGTCTGGGGCTGGAGAGCTGGTATAATAGGTTTGGCATTTAATGAAATGAGTCACACTCATCCCGAAGAAGTGGTAGACAGGACCAGAGAGTATATTATTTTAAGCTCGCACTGGTCATCTTCTGATACATTCGCTGATAAAACATTTAACCGCATGTTTAAAGAACGTTTCCACTGGATATTAAACATTTTGATGGACTGGGCCCGGGATGAGAATATTTGGATTAGAAATGCAGCGGCTTTTGCCATACACGCCCCAGTGGAGAAGAAAATCTTGAATAAAAACCAGTTCTTAGAGGGTTTACAGCTACTTGATGTTGTGATGGAGGATCCAGCCAAAAATGTGCAGAAAAAAACGGCATGGGCTTTGAGAGTGGTTGGAAAATACTATCCAGAGGAAACTTACAAGTTTCTGGAGAAATGGGCAAAAAAAGGGAATAATAATACCATGTGGATTATAAAGAATAGTGTGAAGTTTTTGGACAAGAAACGTATGAATAATATGTTGAAGTTGTTGGGATAACCGGGAAAAGGGGTATATTAGTGTTTACAGTATCCGTTATTTTTTTGGTTTTTATACTTTTAATTGCACTTTCATTGGTCGCAATTTCTATATTTTGGCCTTATATTATAGGTGCTAGTTGGACACCAACTTCTAGGAGGGCCGTGAAGAAGATTTTAGAGATGGCAGAAGTCAATGCTGAAGATATTTTATATGATCTCGGGTCAGGTGATGGTAGAATCGTGGTTGAAGCAGCCAGGAAGTACAATGCAATGGCTGTGGGAATAGAAGCAGATCCTTTTCGGGTAATCTGGTCAAAACTGGTGATAATGATTTTACGCCTTCGCGGTCGTGTTAAAATCATCTGGGGAAACCTATTCAATCATGATCTAAGCGAGGCAACTGTAGTGACAGTATTTCTATGGAAAAAAACGAACCAACGTCTGAAACCAAAACTTCAGAGAGAATTGAAGCCTGGAACCAGAGTGGTTTCATATGTTTGGACATTTAAAGGATGGAAACCTGTCAAGGTGGATAGAAAAGCAGAGATCTACCTGTATGTAATGGGGCAGAGCGATCAACCACTATAAATTATTAAATCTTCCTTTTCAATTCAATTACAATAATTTCTGGTCGTGCGAAAAATCTTACAGGCAGTATAACAGTTCCTATGCCATTACTCACAATCATGGTCGTGTTTTCTTCCTTTATGATGCCAGTTCTGTATTTATTTCCATAGCGAGAATAAACAACAGGTGCCCAAAATCCAAAAAGAGTAACCTGTCCTCCATGAACATGTCCTGATAGGACAACATCCACCTTGGATTTATCTACTTCTGGAAAATAGTCAGGATTATGGGATATTAATATTACAAAATCCTCACTCTTCACCGGTCCTATGGTGGCATTCAGGATCTGATTACCATTGTTGTAATCTCCCACTCCACCAATTCGAATTCTTGCACCATCTATTTCAATCCATTTGCCCTTATTACCAATGTAGGTGAGACCGGATTCTGGTATGGTTTTTAAAGTCCAGTACTGCGGGTCACTATTTCCTAAAACAGCATAAACACCATATGGAGCTTTTAATTTGGATAGAGATTCAAAAACTGGAGCAATATACTGGGAATCCCCACTAACATAATCCCCCCCAAGTAAGATAAGGTCAGGATTTAAGTCATTAACCTGACGAACCAGATTATCACCCCGTGCCTTATCAAAAAATGGGCCAGAATGGATATCGCTAATGAAAACAATCCTCATACCATGAAACTGTGGAGGAATCTGGTCTGATTCAATCACCACTTCCTTGGTTTCAATCCAATAAGGCTCTATAAACATGTAAACCAATAAAAAAGCCCCTATTAATGCAATAATCAGGATAATTTTTTTGTATGGATTCATGTTATCATCTAATTATTAATAATATTTGTACAATTCAATTAATTTGTACAATTCAATAATTGGATTTCAGCATTTCTTCTTTAAATACTTTTATTTACTTAATTTGGTGGTTTAACAGATAATCTAATCATTATAGGGTAATTATTTAGGAATTCCATCTTTTTTGCTGCTTTTATGCAGTCTATAGATCAATTAATAAAATAAATTTTGTGGTTGAATTGAAAAAGGATTTAGATTCTATAATTTCAGTACCAATTCAGATGTTTATATCTACTCTCAAAAGTAAATTTCGAATTAGTGGGTCTGAAATGGTTTTCCATGAATTTATATAATTTAACTGCGTTTTTTGCAGCTTTAATTGTTATTACCATTGGAGTTATTTTATATTCTTGGAGATTTTTTCATCTTGCAAGAGCGGAAAAATGAAGAGATTTTGTATAATAGATTTTGTATATTTGAGGGTAGTAATCTGGAATAGGGGGCTATTCCTATCTAAATCCAACCCTCCTGATAATAAATTTTAAAAACAATTAATTCTAATTTTCCTTGCTTACAATCATCTTTAAAAGTGCAGCGGACATGTCAACAGAGTTATAACCCAGCTCAATCAATTTTTCAACCATATGAGTATATTTCTCCAGATCATTTTCATCGATGGTTGTTTTAACTTTCTCCAATAATAAATCAGTTTTATTTTGCTTGATGTCATGAATTGTGGGAATCCGCTGCTGTTCAATTTTGGTTTTGGTGAATCGTTGGATGTCTCTCAATTTATAGATCTCTTTACCAGAGACAAAGGTAAATGCACATCCTTTTTTACCCATCCTTCCTGTTCTACCAATCCTGTGCACATAGTATTCATTATCGTTTGGCACATCGTAGTTAAACACGGCTTCTATATTGTCCACATCTATTCCACGGGCAGCCACATCACTTGCAACTAGAATCTCTATTTTTCCCCTCCTGAATTTTGACATAACCCTGTCTCTTTGCCTCTGGCTCAGGTCTCCATGAATACTGTCTACAAAGTAACCTCTGGTCTGAAGGTCTCTTACTAGCCTATCAACTCTCCTTTTAGTGTTACAGAAAACTAAAGCCAGTTTGATATCGTGTATATCCATAAGACGGGATAATAATTCCAATTTCATCTTTTCTTTTACTTCAAAGTATATTTGATGGGTTTCAGGAACTGTAAGTTGGTGGTGAGCTACCTTTAATAATTTAGGGTTTTTTTGATATTTTTTAGTTATGCCTAAAATTACCTTAGACATTGTTGCAGAAAAAAGAAGTGTCTGCCTTTCAGGTGGTACATAATTTAAAATGTACTCTATATCTTCCCTAAATCCCATATCAAGCATTTCATCAGCTTCATCAAGGACCATTATATTTACACCATCTAACTTTAAAGTTCTTCTTCTCATATGGTCCATAACTCGACCAGGAGTTCCTATAACAACCTGCACACCTTTTTTCAGTGATTTGATCTGCCTTTCTATTGGCTGACCACCATATATTGGCAGGATCTTGATCTTTTTCATATATTTTGAAAGTTTTCTAAGTTCTTCTGCTACCTGAATCGCCAGCTCACGGGTTGGACATAAAATCATAGCCTGCACTCTTTTATCTGCGGGAACAACCATTTCTAAAATAGGGATCCCAAATGCTGCTGTTTTTCCTGTGCCTGTTTGGGCCTGTCCTATAACGTCTTTTCCATCTAATACCTTTGGAATTACAAGAGATTGGATAGGTGTCGTTTCCTCAAATCCAATATCTATAATTGCTCTTTTTATATCAGTTGATATGTTTAAATCTTCAAATACTAATTGATCCATTTTATCTTCCTTATTTTTTTAATTTAAAAATAGATAATTAATTATTCAGTGCCGATTTTCATAATAAAATTAAAAATTAGCAAAAATAATCAAAAAATCCAAATTTACATAATTTTTTTTATCAAACTAATGTTTGTAGCTTAATACATTTATATTAGACAGTTGAATAAGTCACCCCTTAATGATTATATAAAAAAAATCGCTCTTGCCCGGTTTTCAGTGCAAAGATTTAAATAGTAGAAAGACCATACTTTTAGATATGGCAGGTGATTTAGTATTGGAATTGCTTATTCCTGATGAAGAGACAGTTTTGGATTTTTTTAGATGTATAAGATGGGTGGATGGTGTTTATTGTCCTGAATGCAAATCTTTCGATATATATAAACGTGGTTTTACAAATAATAAAAAAGTGAGACGTTATTCCTGTAATAACTGTGGAAAAAACTTCACAGACTTCACGGGAACAATTTTCGCTAATAAACATCTTCCTTTAGGTGAAATGTTCTACATAATAATAAATCAGGACAAAAAAAGTACAAATCGTTTATCAGAGGAATTAGGCCATAAATGGGAGAGTGTTTATCAAATATCTAATGAATTCAAGGAATGCTTGGCTAAAAATCGAAGGATCCAGTTTTATCAGGAGAAATCGAAATAGATGAAATGTACCAATCAGCAGGTGACAAAGGTTTAAAAAAAACATCCACGAACAAGAAGGCTCAAACAAAGAGGAAGAGGTACCTATGATAAAAGACAAACCACATATAATCACCATAACAGAAAGAGGAACACGAAAGCACCATCCTAATCATTGTAAAAAACCTGTAAAAGCGTTCACAGACAACTATACCAATCTACATCAACCTAGAAGAACATCCCTTGGTCAAGGAACATCAGGTGATTAACCACTCTGCAAAAGAATACGCTGAAGGTGATAACCATGTTAGTGCTGAGAACAGACATTCACTCCTAAGACCTTACTTAAACATTTTCAGAGGAATTGCAAATCAACAATTTGCAAACTTGCAACGAATAGTTGCAAAAATTTCAAAGAAAAAAACTTCAACAAATACGTTAAATTCTTCCAATTCACCTTCAAACATGGAATAATCTGGTTAGAAAAAGCCCTCAAAATAATATGTACATGCACAGAAATAAAGAGATGAGGGAATTTTTAAATTAGCACAGATGCAATTAAATAAAGACACGCAGAAATAGCAGCACACGCAGGGATTGTAAGAAGCCATGTATATCCTATGCCTTTGATAACATCCAGTTTAAGAGTGGATGTCCCTCTGGCGATTCCAACGCCAATAACAGAACCAACGAGGGTTTGGGTGGGGGATATTGGCATTCCATAGGAGGCAAAAAGCAATGTAACTGATCCAGCAGATACCTGTGCAGAAAAACCTCTTGTGGGAACTAATTCTGTTATTCTCCTGCCAATTGTGTCAGTTATTCTATTTCCTGCAATTAATATACCAAAAACAAGTCCTAAAGCACCTAAAAACTGTATCAGCGAGCCCTCACTTATTCCCACAATGGAATACAAGACACCTGTGGCAACTGCAATGTCTATTGCACCTACACTCAAAGCTGCAAAGGAGGAACTTCCAATTTGTAAATAAGAAAAAATTTTCTCTAATCTATCTTTAAAAGCAATATTTTGTATTCGTTCAATAATTCCTTTTTTTAGGAGATAATACAAACCAAAACCAGTTAAAACACCAATTATCGGTGCTATAAGCCAGCTTAATGCTATAAGCCCCAAAATTTCTAAATTTATATTATGTATACCTGCATACACAATCCCATAACCAAAAACTGAACTTACAATAGCATCAGAACCAGATATAGGAATTTTTTTTAAAATAGTGAATGTTATCCATAAACCTGCAGCTAAGGTTATTGTGAACGCTCCTATATTTGACATGAACTCTGGTGGAACTATGCCGCTTCCAACAGTCTTTATAACATTACTTCCCAGAAATATTGCACCTAAAAATTCAAATATAGCGCCGATTATGAGAGCTCTTCTCATAGTAAGAGCACCACTTCCCACTGCAGTCCCCATAGAATTCCCAATATCATTTGCCGCAATGTTGAAAGCCATATAAATACTGGTAATCACGCCGATTATGAGTAACCATTCCATGTCTAAATGTATAGTGTTTGGTATAGAAATATCCTTATTCGTAAGGTTAAAATAGTATATACCACAATATAATAGCGGGCTAGACTGGAGGGTTAGGGGTCCTCTGTAAGCGCATATCCCCTATACGGCGCGGTTGAAGTTCAAGAGGCGGCAGATTAACTGGTTGCTGGCCCATAGGTTCAGTGTGGAAACCTCGTCCCGCAGGATCAGTGGTGGCTGGGTCCCGGCTGGAGGGCCAGTATTAACAGTCTTAACCAGGGGAACGGGTCAGGCCTGGAAAGGAGCAGCTCTACTTTGGACAGCTGATGCTTGTGGAACAACGGGGCGGAGCTGGATTTGTGGATCACCAGTTTCTGGAAGGTCTGTCCACTCTTGAACGTGCCCACTTTCCATGAAAAATTATATTAATAGTGTCATACAAATTTTTAATCAAACTTTTCCTAAAAGTTTGCCGGGGTGGCCCAGTCTGGTACGGCGTTGGCCTGCTAAGCCAATGATCCTTTGGATCTCGCGGGTTCAAATCCCGTCCCCGGCGCTAAACCTTTAAAAAGGTTTAATCCAAATATAAATTCTATTCCTCAGCATTTATTCTAATTAACGCTCATGACGTGGATGTAGTGCATCATATGCACCCTTTTTAAATTCTATAGAGGCTGTCCAACAATTACCAAATCATTGATAGAGTGGTTTATACAGATAAAAATTAGCACTTCTTTTCAATAACTAGCGCTTCTAGGCTAACATGAGTTGTAAATAATAATTTTATGGACTATAATAAATATTTTATGGTTTTATATTAATAAGAATCTTAGTTAACTAACTTAAAATGCATTATTCGCAATTATTAGAGCAAATAATCGCTGGATAATGAAAAAGAGAATAGACTTTAGTGTAAAAATCCAATAAATTGATTGTTAATTAATTAAACCTCTTGCACAATAGTTATATTTACTTTCAGGCTTAGATTATGATATGAATCACAAAAAACTATCCCGAAAACCAAAATTATTCAAAACATTCACAGGATTTAACCAGGAAGAGTTCGACCGTATATGAAAAGGTAAAGGAAGGGCACGACGAATACGAAAGGAAGAGATTAGATAGAAAAGATAAGAAAAAAGCCATCGGAGCTGGGAGAAACATCAGACGTTTAGAACCTCTTGTGAAAGAATGCATCCCAATACCAGAGAAGATGGAAGATAAAATCGGGAAAATTGCGAATCGAAGATTTGCAATCCCTGTGCATCTATCCCCATAGAATAACTAGAAATTGAGAATCCTCAAAGAAAGGTAATGTTAACTTTTAATTATGCAAGAGATCTATTGTGCAAAAAGTTTAATATGTAAACTAAAACTATCTAAATCTTCGCACTAGTAAGTGGGTATGAGCGACTAAATTTAATTACGGACATATTTAATTTATTTAATCTAAATTTCGTAATTTAAATTTCGAGACTCATATCTAAAGCTCTTGCTGAATGAGTAATATAACCAGAAGAGAGTATATCCACGCCTGTTTTAGCATATTCAAGAACATTATCCAGAGTAATCCTACCTGAAGCCTCAACTAAAATTTTGTCTCTCAAATTTTCATTTTCGAGTGCTTTTAAAACTTTTCTTATCTCCTCTGGAGCCATATTATCGAGCATTATAATATCCGCCCCTGTTTTTGCAGCGGAAATGGCGTCGTTTAGAATTTCAACTTCCACCTCTATTTTTTTGGTGAAACTTACACTTTCTTTTGCTTTTTTTATTGCCTCACTTACACTACCTACTATAGCGATGTGATTATCCTTTATAAGGACACAGTCATCTAATCTGTATCTATGTGTGTCTCCACCACCCACCTTAATCGCATTTTTTTCAAAAAATTGTATTCCTGGTGTTGTTTTGCGTGTACCAGCTATAATCACTTTTCTGTTCACTTCCCTCGTATTCTCCACCATTTTTGAGGTTAAAGTGGCTATACCGCTCATCCTCATGAGAAAGTTCAAAACTGTCCGTTCAACACTTAAAATAGACCTGGCATTGCCATTGATCTCCATAACCACATCATCTGCCTCCACAGCGTCCCCGTCACGTTTTTTTAGGGATGTTTCAATGTTAAATTCATTGAAAATTATATTCACCATATCAACTCCCGCAATTATCCCTCTTTCTTTACTTATTATTTTTCCATCAATCTTCAAATCAGGGGAAATCAAGGCATTTGTGGTTACATCCTCAAAACCAATATCATCATATATCATCTGCAAGAGAGCTTGTTTCATAACCATCTCCATGTATAGGCTATATACAAAGAGAGATATAAATGTTGATGTGATAGTAGAGTCTACATTTACACAAAAAAAGATTGAGTTATAGATATAAATAATAAATATTTGGAAGAGAAATTGGTGAAATCATGGAATTGATATTTTTAGGGACATCATCAGCCCTTCCAACAAAACATCGAAACCATTCAGCCATAGCATTAAAAAGTTTTGGAGAGGTCTTTTTATTTGATTGTGGTGAAGCTACTCAGCGGCAGATGTCCAAGATGAAGTTAAGCCCAATGAAGGTTAATAAGATATTCGTAACTCATTTTCATGGAGATCATTTGTTAGGAATCCCTGGTATGATACAGTCAATGGGTTTTAGGGGTAGAAGTGAACCATTGCATCTATTTGGTCCTCCTGGGCTTTTCAAGATTACTGAATATATGATGGGTCTGGGATATTTTTCCATTTCATTCGATATTCATGTTCATGAAATAGAATTTGAAAAAAACAGTGAAATGGAAACTAATGTAATTCTGGAGAGTGATGATTACAAAATACTGGCCTGCAAAACCGATCATACTGTTTTAAACATGTCATATTGTATTTATGAAAAACGTTTGCCCAAATTCATCAAAGATAAAGCTATAGAACTTGGAGTAAAGCCAGGGCCGGATTTTGGAAAACTCCAAAGTGGTATTCCGGTAAAAGTGGCGAATAAAATAGTAAAACCCGAACATGTACTGGGACAAAAAAGAAAAGGTAGAAAAATTGTTTATTCGGGTGATACCCGACCCTGCAAACAGATGATCGAATTTGCGAGAAATGCTAATGTTCTTATACATGAATCCACCTTTGAAAGTAAAGATGAAGATAGGGCATACGAAACAGGTCACTCTACAGCAGTGCAGGCTGCAGATATTGCAAAAAAGGCAAAGGTTAATAAACTAATTCTAACACATATAAGTACCAGATACAAAGAAACAGATATACTGGAAACGCAGGCAAAGGAAATATTCGAAAATACAGTAGTAGCTGAGGATCTTATGAAAATAGAGGTGAAAAGACATGGACATTAATCTATCACTGTGGGATTTAATTATAATAGCAGTTACATTAATTGCTGCTTTTTTGATTATAAAACTCGTATCCCACTTTCTCAGAAAGACTGGTGAACGTCTGGAAATTGATTTAACAGCGATTCAGATACTCCAAGAGATTATAAAATATACGATTTATATTCTCGCACTCACCATAATACTTGGAAAACTGGGACTAAATTTAACCACAATTGCTGTGAGTTTCGGAATTGTAGGTGTAACAGTTGGTTTTGCAGCCCGTGATATTATATCCAATTTTATTTCAGGATTATTTATATTTATAGATAAAAGTTTTAAGGTTGGAGATATCATTGAAATGTCAAATAATAAAGGTAAAGTTATTAAGTTGAGTTTTAGGACCACTACCATGATAACCCCTGATGAAAAAATCATTACCATCCCTAATTCTTCATTTTCAAAAACTCCTTATATAAACCATACAGGATCAGAAGTAAGAAGGGTAGATTTAGATATCATCATACCCTACGAACTGGAGCTTGAAAAGGTGATAAAATCGCTTGAAAAAGCTGCAAAACGATGTGAATGGGTTTTAAATGATCGAAAACCCCGAGTATTAATAAAAGAACTGTCAGACGTAGGTATCAAGGCTACCTTAACTACTTGGGGGGATGATCCATGGAAAGTTGCATTATACCGATCTTCTTTAGCAAAGGAAGCAAATAAAATTCTGGAGTATAAAAATGCTTAAATATAAATTTTTAGCCATTTTAATTGTTTTAGGTTGCTTAATACTGTCTTTGAATATATTAGTAACTGGTTATGAAAAGTTTCAAGAATTAAATGAAATTAAGGAAAAAGTAAAATCATATCAAATGGATATATTAAATCCTACAATAAAAAGTCCTGGAACATATCCATCTAATACAGCAAAACTTTTAATCCCTAAAATAGGATTGAAATGTTGGATACGTTCCGATACTGTTAACGCATATGACTCAGTTTATCACTATCCTGATAGTGTTAGACCAGGCAAAAATGGAGAATGTGGCTTATTGGGCCACCGAACAACTTATTCTGGACCTTTCCGTTATATTGGTCAGCTTAAACCTGGAAATATTGTAATAATTGAAGATTATGTCTTATCCAAAAGATACACCTATATGGTGACATCAAATGGTGAGGACATCCGCTGGGATTACCTGGAAAACTCTATTGAATTTGAAAAAAGTGGAGAACCACGATTGTTGTTGATTACGTGTTATCCTCCTGGTCGAAAGAAAGCTGCATGGATAACTCACTGCAAACTGGTATCAGTCAGTTCTTTGAAATAAAATTTTTATTATCTTAAATAATAAAATTTAATTTATTATAAATCCTAAAACAATTTCACAACACTCCTCAGGAAAATTCAGATAACCTAATTAATTTATGTGTTCTTACCACACATGATTAGTAGACAATATACTACATTAAACTTATGTGTTCTTACCA